>NZZV01000204.1 GCA_002698945.1 Acidimicrobiaceae bacterium | reverse complement strand
GGTTCGTGATCGCGGCCGTCAGCGGGTACGCCCTCGGCGGCGGATGCGAGCTGGCGCTGGCGTGCGACTACCGGATCGCCTCGGAGCGGGCCGTGTTCGGCCAGCCGGAGATCCTGCTCGGCACCCTGCCCGGCGGGGGCGGCACCCAACGGCTGTCCCGCCTGGTCGGTCCGAGCCGTGCCAAGGAGCTGTGCATCACCGGCCGACAGGTACGTGCCGACGAGGCGCTTCGCATCGGTCTCGCCGACGAGGTCGTCACTCCGGAGGAGCTCCACGAGCGGGCGCTGGCACTCGCGGCCGAGTGCGCGACGGGCGCCGTGCTCGCCCAGGCCCTCGCGAAGCAGGCGATCGATCAGGGCCTGTCGACGTCACTCACCGACGGGCTGCTGCTCGAGCGTGACGCGTTCGTCGAGTCGTTCCGCACCCACGACAGCCAGATCGGCGTCCAGAGCTTCCTCGAGCACGGCCCCGGAAAAGCCCAGTTCACCGGCACCTGACCTCTTCCCAATGCGTGAACTCGTTGCGCACCCGGTGCGCAACGAGTTCACGCGTTGGATCGGGTTTCAGCGGCCGAGGGCGTCGTGGTAGACGGCGACGGTGCGGGCGGCGATGGCGTCCCACGAGTAGGTGGCTTCGAGCAGCTGGGCGCCCCGTCGCACCATCTGGTCGGCCAGTTCGCGGTCGGTCAGCACCTGTTCGATGCAGTCGGCGAGGTCGGCCGCGTTCCCCGGCTCGAACGTGAGCGCCGAACCGGTCCCGCCGACGAGTTCGGCGAGACCGCCGGTGTCGGCGACGATCAAGGGTGCGCCGCCGGCGAGCGCTTCGAGCGCGACGACGCCGAACGGCTCGTACAGCGACGGGATCACCACGCAGCCGGCGCGGTGGATCGCCGATCGCAGCTCGTTGTCGGTGACGAAGCCGACCAGCTCGACCAGGTCACCGACACCCGCCAGGTCGATCTGCGACTGCAGCTCGGGGAGGTACGACCCGCGCCCGGCGATGGTGCACTCGAGCCCGGCGACCCGGTATCTCAGTGCTGCAATGGCCCCGGCCAGCACCTGGAACCCCTTCTCGTACTGGACGCGTCCCCAGGCCAGCACGGTCCCGCCACGCACCGACGGTGTGACTTCGTCCGGGCCGGCGGCGCGCCACCAGGCCGGATCGATGCCGCCGGGGATTCGCCGGACCGAGTCGGGGTCGAGTTCGAACCCGTCGACGATGTCGCGCACCAGGAGCTTCGTCGACGCGATCACGCGTCGCGACCGATTTGCCTGCCACCACTCGACGCGGTTGATGTCCTCGGCGGCACCGGGGGAGAGGTGCCCGCCGTGGCGTCCGCGTTCGGTCCCGTGGAAGCGGGTGACCATCGGGACGCCGAACAGCGACGCCGCCGTGTCGGTCGCCCAGGCGACCCGCCAGTCATGGGCGTGCACGATGTCGGGTCGCCAGTCGCCGAGCGCGGCCATGGCGGCGACGAGCGCGTGATTTCCGGAGGCGGTGGAGGCGATCTCGTCGTCGGGCAGCCACGGCAGTTCGACGTCGGCGCGCACGACTCGGACGCCGGCGATGGTCGTGTCGTGGTCGGTGCCGACGACGCGACGGGTGACGACGACGGCGTCGTGTCCGAGGCGGGTCAACGCGTGGGCGAGACCGTCGACGTGGGCTGCGGTGCCGCCGGTCGAACTCGGCGGGTACTCCCACGTGAACATCAGGACGCGCACGGCGCTGCAGGTTAGATGACGTGCCGGTGGGATCGAGCGATCCGAGTTGCCTCGGTGGGTCGCCTCGGTCGGTCCGTTCAGCTGCGCTCGTCGACGAGCCGTCGGAACGTCGTGAGGTTGCGGCGCCAGATCCGCTCGAGGACGAAGCCACCGACGTACGCGCCGACAGGACCGCCCATCCACCACGGGAACGACAGCGTCTCGCTCCAGATCATCCGGCATCGCCGGTCGAGGTCGATCGGCTCGAGCCGGAAGCTGCCGCGTCCGGTCACCAGACCTCGGTGTTCGACGCCCATCTCGGCCTCGGGTTCCCAGACCGTGATCTCCATCTCGTCCCTGAGTCGGATGGGGCCGACCTTCGTGTCGCACGCGAACGACGTGCCGACGCCACGCCTCTGATCGCCGTGGAAGTGGATCGCCTCGGCGTCTGCCATCCACTCGACGTGGGTCTCCACCGGTTCGAGTCGGGCCCACACCTCGCTCACCGTCGCGTCGATGTCGATCGACACGGTGATGGCGCGTTCGAAGCGCACGTCAGGAGGTGAGCGCTGCGGCGTCGCGGAGCTGTGCGGCCGCCTGTTCGGGCGGCACGATGTTGATCATCACGCCCGTTCCACGCTCGAAGCCGGCGGTCGTGACCAGGTTCGGCCAGATGTGGGCGTGCCAGTGGTACTCGCCGGTGTGGGCGTGCGGTGCAGTGTGGATGCCCACGTTGTACGCCACGTCACCCAGGGCGCGATTGAGGAACGCTGTCGCGTCCCGTAATGCCCGTCCGACCGCGGCGAGCCCGTCTTCGGAGGCGTCCTGGAGGTGGAGTGCGTGCTGACGAGGGACGATCAGCAGCTCGTACGGGACCCCGCTCCAGTACGGAGCGAGGATCGCGACGTCGTCGTTCGAGGCGACGACGCGATCGCCGGTGGCCAGCTCGGCCTCGACCGTGGTGCAGAGCAGGCAGCCGCCGGCGAAGCGGGCGAAGGCGCGTTCCTCGTCCAGCACCTCACCGGGAACGAACGGCAGCGCGAGCAGCTGGCCGTGCGGGTGGGCGATCGACGCGCCCGCCTCACGGCCGTGGTTGACGATCGCCTGGGTGTACCGGATGTTCGGCATCGCCGCGTGTTGGACGAAGCGAGATTTCAGCGCGGTCATCACCGCGGCGGCCTCGGTGTCGTCGAGCTGGTCGAGGCTGCGATCGTGTTCGCGGGTGTAGACGAACACCTCGTGCAGGCCGGTTCCTTCGGCCATCACGTGGACCGGCCCCTCGTGGTGGACGGCGAAGCCGCCGTCACCCTGGAACGCCGGGTACAGGTTGGGGACGACGCGCATCTGCCAATTGCCGGCCTCGTCGAAGGTCTCGAGCGCCGGTGGCGTCGCCTCTTCGTTCCCGGGGCAGAACGGACAGGCGCGTGAGTCGTCGATCGGGAGGAATTCGCTTCGTGGCCGGAAGTCGCTTGGCCGCTGCGCGCGCTCCGCGACGATGGTGACCCACCGTCCCGTGAGCTGGTTGAGACGCATCTGGCTCATCGGCTTCCAATCTAGAGCGGTTCCGCTGTCTTCGGAGGCATGTTCGTCATGACCTGCGAGATCGCGCGCCGATCGTCGCACGATCGTGATCACGCCGTCGATACACCGTCACATGGCGGTCGTCGTCGTCGCACGGTGCCGCGCGTGTCATGTCGGCCCATCGCGCCTCCAGATCGAACCCGGCCGCATCGGCGATCGCGTCGAGCTGATGTGGCGTGGCGTAGCGAATCGACCATGGACGGAGGCGGACGCCGCCGGCCTCGGTGAACTCGACGAACTGTCCTTCCGCGATCTGTCGTGCTGCGTCCTGGCGAGAGATCGACAGCACGACGCGGTCGGTGCTCATCGACCGGACGGCCACGACGTCGCCAGACGGCGCCGGCTCGTCGGGGACGAACGCCTCGACCACGAAGCGGCCACCGGGTTCGAGCCGGTCGGCGACGGCGGCGAAGCAGCGGGCCTGTTCGCCGACGGCGGTGAGATTGAAGAGGGTGTTGTACGCGACGAGCACCAGGTCGAACGGCCCGGGTGGGAGGTCGGCCACCATGTCGCCTTCGATCAGCGTCACCCGCCGGTCGGGATCGCGGTCGCGGGCGAGGGCGAGCATCGCGGGGCTCGCATCGATCCCGACGACCGAGAGTCGGTGGTCGGCGGCGAGCGGAACCGCCAACCGGCCGCTGCCGACCCCGAGTTCGAGTACCCGGGCGGTCGGCCGCCGGTCGAGCGCCAGCTCGGTCAGCGTCGACGTGGTCGCGGCGACGTCGGACACGTCCGCGTACCAGTCGTCGTACACGTCGGCGAACGCCTCGCCGTACGTGGTGCGGTCGTACCCCTCCATCGCCGCCAGACCGTACCGCCGTCGGCTCGCCTGGAGGGTCGGTGATCCGTCGATAGCGTGATCCGACGTGGCGATGACCTATCTCGATCATGCGGCGTCGACGCCGATGCGGGAGCGGGCCGTCGCGGCGATGATGCCGTACTTCAGCGGCTCGTACGCCAATCCGAGCGGCTCACATCGGTTCGCCCGCGAGGCCCGCCGGGCCATCGACGAGGCGCGCGACGACGTCGCCGGTGTCCTCGGTGTCGCGCCGGGTTCGGTGGTGTTCACGAGTTGCGGCACCGAATCCGACAACACCGTGCTCGCGGGGGTTGCCGGCGGGGCCGTGTGTTCGGCGGCCGAGCACCATGCCGTGCTGCACCCGATCGAAGATCGTGCCGACGGCGTCGTCGTCGGCACGGACCCCACCGGACACGTCGACCTCGACCAGCTCGCCGCGGCCTGTGCGTCGCCCGGCGTCGCCGTCGTGAGCGTGATGGCCGTCAACAACGAGGTCGGCACGATCACCGATCTGCGCGGGGTTGCCGAGGTGGTCCGGCGGGTGGCGCCGCAGGCCGTGCTCCACACCGACGCCGTGCAGGCGCCGTGTTGGCTCGACCTCCGCACGATCGCCCCGCTCGTCGACGCGATGTCGTTCAGCGCCCACAAGTTCGGCGGTCCGAAGGGGATCGGCGTGCTGACGCTCGCACCCGGCATCGCCGTCGATCCGCTGATCGTCGGCGGCGGCCAGGAGCGTGAGCGCCGCAGCGGCACCCACAACGTCGCCGGCATCGTCGGTCTGGCGACGGCGTTGCTCGAGACCGACGCGCACCGAGACCGCGAACTCGTTCGGCTCGCCGCGCTGCGCGATCGGCTGGTCGACTCGCTGACGGGTGCGCTCGACGGTGTCGTCGAGACGGTGCCGCGCGACCGCAAGGTCGCCGGGTCGGCCCACGTCTGCATCGAGGGCATCGAGAACGAGGCGTTGCTGTTCCTCCTCGACGAGGCCGACGTCTGCGCCAGCGCCGCGTCAGCGTGCGCGAGTGGTGCGATGGAACCGTCCCACGTCCTCGCCGCCATGGGCGTCGACCGCGACCTCGCGCTCGGTGCGCTCCGACTCACCCTCGGCCACACGACGACGGATGCCGACGTCGACCGAGCGAGCGACGTCGTGGTCGATGCGGTCCGTCGGCTCCGGGAGCGGTCGTCGTGAAGGTGATGCTGGCGATGAGCGGCGGCGTCGATTCGTCGGTCGCCGGCGCCCTGCTGCTCGACGCTGGTCACGACGTCGTCGGCGTGACGATGAAGCTGTGGGGCGGCGACAGCGACACCGGCTGTTGTTCGGTGAGCGACGTCGACGACGCACGGCGTGTCGCACAGCAGCTCGACATCGAC
Organism: Acidimicrobiaceae bacterium; assembly: GCA_002698945.1. GTDB lineage: Bacteria > Actinomycetota > Acidimicrobiia > Acidimicrobiales > Ilumatobacteraceae > Ilumatobacter. Next base: position 17,581 of record NZZV01000204.1, on the reverse strand, counting down.
CATCTCGTCTTCAATTTCGGCGACGACTTCGATCGCCACGTCGTCGACCCCTACGTGCGCGACCATACGCTCGGGGTGACGCCCAACCCCTGTATCGAGTGCAATCGGCACGTGAAGTTCGACCGGTTGCTCACGCGCGCCGATCAGCTCGGCTTCGACGCGGTGGCGACCGGACACCACGCTCGCATCGGCCGCACGAACGACGGACGGCTCACACTCGAGCGCGGTGCCGATCCGGCCAAGGACCAGAGTTACGTGGTGCACATGCTCGATCAGCACGCGCTCGCCCGGACCCTGTTCCCGGTCGGATCGATCGACAAGGCCGAGGTCCGACGCATCGCCGCCGACCGGGGTCTGCGAACGGCCTCGAAGCCCGACAGTCAGGACGTCTGCTTCATCACCTCGACCGGTGGGCGCGAGACCTTCCTCGGCGACCGGATCGAGTTCCGGCCGGGACGTGTCGTCGACACGTCCGGTGTCGAGCTCGGACGGGTCGAGTCCGTGGAGATGGTGACGATCGGTCAGCGGCGCGGGATCGGACTGCCGGGTGGTGGCCCGAAGCGGTACGTGGTCGACGTCGACGTCCCGGGCACCACGGTGACGGTCGGCGACGAGCGCGACCTCCTCGACGACGCGCTCACCGTCGGTGCGGTGAGCTGGACCGACGGGCCGGTCCACGGTGACGTCCTCGTGCAGGCGAGCGCCCACGGCGCAACCCAGCGGGCGACGTTGTCCGGCGCGTCACCGGTCGACGTGGATGTGGACGACGTCGACGGGGCGGTGAATGTGGACGTCGTCTGGCACACGCCGCAACGCCGGATCGCTCCCGGCCAGAGCGTCGTGTTCTACGACGCCGCCGACACCCGCGTGCTCGGCGGCGGCATCGCTCGCTGAATTGTCGCGGCATCGCTCGCTGAATTGTCGCGGCATCGCTCGCTGAATTGTCGCGGCGTCGCTCGGTGAATTGTCGCGGCATCGCTAGGTGAGTCGCTGAGCGTCAGCCGATCGGGCCGACCGGGAAGCGGCGGGCGGCGGCTGCTGACAGCGCCTGGCCCGGACGCGTCGGGGCGACGAGCAACCCGGTCAGGTGGAGGGCGCCACCAGCGGGGACCCCCGGCACCATCGCGGCCAACGCAGTGATCGACTCGGTCGTTCGGATCTCGACCGCGTGGCCCGGTGCCGGTCCGGTGAAGTCGGCGGCGTCGGTACCGGCCGGGGCGAGCCCCAGGCGAGCGAGCTCCTGGCGCCGGATCATCAGGGTCTCCGCCAGCACGACATGATCGTGCACCACGAGCCCGGCCGGGACGAGGACGAGCCATCGTCGCGACAGCCGATGCCAGCGGGGAAAGCCGAGCGCACCACCGGCGACGCCGATCGCGCCCGTGATCAGGGCGAGCACGACGGCGCCGCGTGCGGTCGCGATCACCGCGACGGTCAGCGCGGCGGCCCACGCCGTCCAGGCGAGTACGGCGACGACGAGGTAGGGGAGCGGCGGTCGGAGCAGGTGGCGGTCCTCGTCGCCGTATGCGGACGCCTGGACGAAACGCCGCCCGAAGGCGGCCGTTCCGGCGACGACGGTGCTCAGCACGGCCGTCCCGGTGAAGACGGCGCCGTCGACCGGTCCGGCCCCGGCGACCCAGCACCCGATCGCCACCGGAAGACTCAACGGGACCACCACACGGGTCGCGGTCAGTGTGACGACGGCGGGGACCGCCATCGCCGCGACGCCGATGATCCAGCCGGCGAGGAGGATCCACCGCACGGCGTCGGCATGCGTGGGATCGGCGTCGGCGAGGGCGGCATCGACCGCTCGACCGCCGCTGACCAGGAGGGCGATCCACGTCACCCGAAGGGACCAGGGGATGGCCCGGAGGAGGCGATCGGCGTCGAACACGTCGCACAGTGTGGCGGAGGAGCGACCGGTCGGCACCGCCGTGGCGTCCACGTGCCGCGGTGGGCATCTGGAAGAACTCGTCCGCGGCACCGCCGATTTGGCACGATAGAGCCGTGAGCTACCTGCGGTTGCCACCCCTCGAGGCGGAACCGACCGCGCCGCGCCGATTGCTCGAGGCGGTCGCGCCGGGATCGACGTTCGGCATCGGCAGCCTGCCCCATCTCAGCGCCGGCCAGGCAGCCCGTTTCTCGTTCGATCGGTTCGATCTCCCAACCGTGCCGTCGTTGCCCCGGCGGTCGCCTGCGGAGCTGGCCGTCGCGCAGGCCCTGATCGGCGTCCCGGGGGTCACGCTCGGCCAGTACGGAGCCGTGGCCGTCGACTGCGCCGCGCTCGATCCCACCGCACCGGTGGTCACCGACCTCGACGGTCAGCAGTTCATCGGGTTGCGAGCGTTCCTGAACGAGGCTCGCGATCGGGAGTACGACGGTCCGCTGAAGTGGCAATTCCTCGGCCCGATCTCGGTCGGGCTCGCCCTCGTCCGCGCCGGTGCCGCAGTCGACGTCGCCTTCCCGGTCGCGTTGGCGGCGGTCCGGAGCCATCTGGTGGCCGTGCAGACGCTGATCGCCACGGCGCTCCCCGACAGTCCACAGCTGGTCGTCCTCGACGAGCCACTCGCCGGTGGCCTCGTCGAACCCGATTTCCCGCTGGCGCCCGACGACGCGATCGACCTGTTGTCCGGCGCGATGGCGGTGCTCGAACCGTCGGCGACCGTGGGGGTGCACGCCTGTGGCGACGCCGACGTCGCCACCCTGCTCGCCGCCGGACCGCACGTGCTGTCGATCCCGGCCAACTCGTCGTTGCTGTCGGTCGTCGGCTATCTCGACCGCTTCCTTCGCAACGGCGGCTGGATCGCCTGGGGTGCGGTCCCGACCGGCGGACCGATCGGTGCCGGGCAGCCACGCTCCTGGCAACGCCTCGCGAAGCTGTTCTGTGAGCTGGTGCAAGCCGGATGCGACGGCGATCTGCTCGTCCACCAGTGTTTCGTCACGTCAGAGTGCGGACTCGGCAGCCACGGCACCGGCGTCGCCCAGCACGTCGCCGAACTGCTGCGCGAGACGGCGCTCAGCATGCAGAACGAGGCGACGACGGCGCGCTTCGTGCTCGGCGCCTGACACGACCCGGAGGTCGGCGCGCGGCGGCGCAGGGTCGTTCGGTCGCCGAGGTTTCCTACACTCGTGCCGTGACCGATCCGGAAGCGCGACTCGAAGAACTCCGTGCCCTGGTGGCGCACCACAACCGGCTCTACCACGAGCTCGACGCGCCCGAACTGCCCGACGCAGACTTCGATGCATTGGCCCGCGAACTGCGGGCGCTCGAGGCGGAGTTCCCGGAGTACGCGGTACCCGACTCGCCGACGCAGGACGTCGGCGGCGCCGCCAGCCCGACGTTCTCGACGGTCACCCACGCCGTCCCGATGACGAGCCTCGACAATGCGATGAATGCGGACGAACTGCGGGCGTGGGCCGATCGGGTCGCACGTGGTCTCGACGGCCAGGTGCCCACCTACGTCGCCGAGCTCAAGATCGACGGGCTGGCGATGAGCATCCGGTACGAGTCGGGCGAGCTCGTGCAGGCGGCGACGCGAGGTGACGGACGGGTCGGTGAGGACGTGACGGCGAACGTGCGCACGATCGGTGACGTTCCCCATCGCCTGAGCGATCCCGGTGGTGGTGTCCCCGACGTCGTGGAAGTGCGCGGGGAGGTGTACATGTCGACGGCGGTGTTCGACGAGCTGAACCGCGAGTACGAGGCGGCGGGGGAGCGACCGTTGGTGAACCCTCGCAACGCGGCCGCGGGGAGCCTGCGTCAGAAGGATCCGGCGGCGACCGCTCGCCGCCGGCTGTCGTTCTGGGCGTATCAGCTCGGCCAGGTCGAGGGCGGGCCCGATTTCACGTCGCATCGGGAGACGCTCGACTTCATCGGGTCGATCGGTTTCCCCGTCAACCCCGAGATCCGCACGTTCACGTCGGTCGAGGAGGTCGCCGCGTTCTGCCTCGACCGCCAGGAACACCGTCACGATCTGGCGTACGAGATCGACGGGGTCGTGGTGAAGGTCGACGACCTGGCCCAGCGTGAGCTGCTCGGCTACACGTCGCGAGCGCCGCGCTGGGCGATCGCGTACAAGTTCCCCCCGGAGGAACGCACGACACGTCTGCTCGACATCCAGGTGTCGGTCGGTCGCACCGGGCGGGCGACGCCGTTCGCCGTGCTCGAACCGGTCTTCGTCGGCGGATCGACCGTGTCGATGGCGACGCTGCACAACCAGGACCAGGTGGCGATCAAAGACGTCCGTCCGGGCGACACCGTGATCGTCCGCAAGGCGGGCGATGTGATCCCCGAGGTGGTGGGACCCGTCGTCTCACTCCGTCCCGATGGGGTCGAGCCGTGGCACTTCCCGGCGAACTGCCCGGCGTGCGGGAATCCGTTCGTGCGGCCGGAGGGCGAAGCCGACACCCGCTGCGTCGCTCCGGACTGCCCCGCCCAGCGGGATCAGAAGGTCGCCTATTGGGCGAGTCGCGGCGCGATGGACATCGAAGGGCTGGGCGAGCAAATGGTCGAGAAGCTCACCGCGGCCGGTTTGGTGCGTGATCCGGCCGATCTCTACGCGCTGACGGTCGAGCAGCTCGTCGCACTGGAGCGGGTCGGCGAGACGAGTGCGACCAACCTGGTGACGGAGATCGACCGATCGAAGCAGCAGCCCCTGTGGCGGTTGTTGACCGCGCTCGGGGTCCGGCACCTCGGTCCCGCGGCGTCGCAGGCGTTGGCGTCCGAGTTCCACACCCTGGACGCGATCCGCGAGAAGTCGGTCGACGAGCTGGCCGCGGTGGACGGCGTCGGCACGGTCATCGCGACCACCGTGCGGGAGTGGTTGCAGCTGGAGGCGAACCAGGACTATCTGGAACGGCTGCGTGCCGCGGGCCTGAACTTCGGTGACCCCGAAGCGGCGCTGGCGGCGGCCGAGGCGCGCGCCGCGATTCCCCAGACGCTGGAGGGTCGTGCGGTCGTGGTCACCGGAGCGGTGCCCGGCCACACGCGAGAATCGGCCGCGGAAGCGATCGTGCTCCGCGGCGGCACGAGCCCGGGGAGCGTGTCGAAGAAGACATTCGCGTTGGTGGTCGGCGACGGCGCCGGTGCGAGCAAGCTGACCAAGGCCGAGTCGTCCGGGACACCGATCGTGCCCGCCGAGCGGTTCGACGCGCTGCTCGACGACCCCGACGCGGTGCTCGCCGACCTGACGGATGCGGCGGACGGTTGACCCGCTGATCAGTTGTCGTCGACGAGATGACGTCGATCAGATGACGTTGAAGGTCCAGGTGAAACGGCGCGCCTGTTGCGGCGTCTCGTCGAGCGCCCAGTAGAGGACCGTCACCTGATGCTCGCCTTCGTCGAACTCGGTGATCGCGGCCGCCTCGGTCGGGGTGAACGACAGGGTCGCGTTCCCGGGTTCGTACACGGTGGCGGCGGGCAGGCTGACCTGCTGACCGGGCTCGACCTCGTCGTCGGCGACGGCGGACACATCGACGGTCGGGAGTTCGACACCGTCGATGACCAACACTCCCGTGTATCCCGATGCGAGGTCGACGAACACGCTGGTCTGGCTGAGTGCCTGCTCGGCCTGGGGCACCGGGTTGACTTCCTCGATCAGTGGGGGGAGTCCCGCCCGGTCGTCGCCGGTGACCCCGATCATCAGGCCACGGGTGACGAGCGCCAGACCGACGCCGATGACGAGCGAGACGATCAGCAGGGTCTTGTCGATGCGGAAGCGGCGCCGCGGCGCCGCGCCGCTCTCACCCGTCGGCACGGCAGGTGTCGTGGGAGACGTGGTGGCGGGTGTCGTGGCGTCGGGGGTGTCGAGCGCCGACTCGGGAGGTGTGGTGGCGTCGGTCACCCCTCCATGATGCCGCGGATCGAGCCGAAATCGACCTGAGCGACGAGCCGGGGCGTCACCCGCAGCCGGGGTGGCAGACGGTAGCGTTCGGGCATCGTGAGCACCGGTGACACCCCCGAGCGCACCCGCGTCGAACCCGCCGACCTGATCGGACGTCTCATCGCCGACAGGTACGCGCTGACGCGTCTCGTGTCGTCCGGCGCCAACACGACCGTGTACGACGCCGTCGATCGCGAGACCGGCCGTTCGGTCACCCTCAAGCTGCTACGACCCTCGATCGCCGCCTCACCGAGCTTCCGGGAGCGTTTCGACGAGCAGATGCGTGCGGTGGCGGCGTTCAGTCATCCGAACATCGTCGCACTCTACGATTGGGGCCTCGCCGCGATCGGTGACGTCACGACGGCGTACGTCGTGACCGAGGTGCTGGGCGGAGGTTCGCTTCGCGACATGTTCGACCGTGGTCGCCGTCTCACTCCTTCCCAGGCACTCGTGGTCGGGCTCGACGCTTGTCGTGGCCTCGACTACGCCCACCGACGCGGCTTCGTCCACACCGAACTCACACCGTCCAAGCTCGTGTTCGGCGACGACCGCCGACTCCGCATCGCCGACTTCGGGCTCGCGCAGTTGCTCGGCGAGCCGGTGTGGGAACACCCCGAGTCGGTGCCGAACCACGTGGCGACGTACGCAGCGCCCGAACAGGGAGCGCGTGGGCGCCTCGACGGCCGAACCGACGTCTACGCCCTCTGCTTGTCGCTCCACGAGGCGGTGACGGGCATCGTGCCGTTCCGCACCGACTCGTCGGTCGCGACGCTCGCAGCGCGGGTCGGCAGGCTGATGCCGGTGTCCGCCGACCTGGGTCCGCTCGCCGCCGTGTTCGAACGGGCAGGTCGTCCCGATCGGACCGAGCGGGCGACCGCCGCCGAGTTCGGCAAGGGGCTGGTGCAGGCGGCGTCGAAGTTGCCTCGCCCCGAACCGCTGCCCCTCCTGTCGACCGGGTTGTTCGACACACCGACCGAGCAGCTCCGCGACCCCGACGACCCGACCGGCGGTGTCCATCGCACCGGCGAAGCGCCGGTGCTGGTCGTCCCGGCGACACCCGACGCGCCCGAGTCGACCGAGCCCGGTGAAGCAACCGAACCGGCAGACGGATCGTCGAACGAACCCGACGACTCCGGGCCGGGTGCAGCGGGTGTCGCGGGTGTTGCGGCGGCGGGGGTCGCCGCCGCAGGCGTCGCCGCGGCGCCCGCCGACGCTGATCACCCGGACGACGCTGATCACCCGGACGACGCTGATCACCAGGACGACGCGGTGCCCGACATGCCCGACATCGTCGCTGCCGACGAGATCGACGAGGACGCCGACGCCGAGGCCACCGACGCAACTGACGCAACCGACGCAACCGACGACGACGCCGACGTTCCCACGGACGCCGACGGCGGGTTGTTGATCGCTCCGGTCGACTCCGAACTCGACGGTGGACCCGACGCGGTCCTGCCCGCCCCGACCGACCCGGCCGCGGCGGCCGTCGTCCCGGCGTCGGTGGGAGCCGGTGTCGCGAGTGGCGATCTCGTCATCGCCGACACCGGCACGCGCGACCTGCCGCCGACGACGACGCTGCCGACGACGGCGTCGGCTGATCCGGAGGCTTCGCGTCGTCGACGTGGCGTCCCGTGGAAGCTGCTCCTCGCCGCGCTGCTCGCTGCCGCCCTGATCGTGCTCGGCGTGCTCGCGACCCGGATCTTCCAGACGCCGGAGTACGAGGTACCCGATCTCGTCGGGGTCGACCAGGACGAGGCCCGCAACCTGATCGCGCCGAACGGCTGGGACCTCACGGTCGAGCGCGAGCGCAGCGACGTCATCGACGTCGTCGACCAGGTCATCCGGACCGCGCCGGCGGCCGGGGTCTCACTCGCCGAAGGGGAGCCGTTCCTGATGGTCGTCAGCGAAGGGCCGACGTTGCGCGAGTTGCCCGACTCGACGGGCCTGCCGCTCGCGGAAGCGACCAATCGACTACTCGAGCGCGGCCTGCTGGTCGAGCCGGTCGAGGAGTTCGATGAGGAGGTCCCGCCCGGCACCGTCGTGTCGTGGTCGGTGCCCGGCGACCCGACGCTCACGACGGGTTCGCTCGTGCTTCCCGACACGGTGGTCGAACTCGTCGTTTCGCAGGGTCCGGCGCCGCGCGAGGTTCCGAACGTGACCGGGGTGCCGGCCGATCAGGCGGAGGCCCAGATCACCGAACTGAGGCTCGTCTACGTCGTGGCGGGACGCGAGTTCAACGATGACGTACCGGCCGGGCACGTCATCACCCAGTCGCCCCAGCCCGGTGTCGAAGTCGCCCGCGACGCCGAGGTCGCCGTGGTGATCTCCCAGGGCCCCGATCTCGTGACCTTCCCCGACCTGTCGGCGGCCGCCAACTACGACGAGGCGGCCCAGATCCTGACCGAGGCCGGCTTCCAGCCGGTGCTGGTGTTCGGCGACAGCCAGGGCGCCATCCGGTCAGTGACGATCGACGGGGCCGAGGCAGCGCCGGGCACCACGTACCGCCGCGGCACCCGCGTCGACATCGAAGCCCTCTGACCAGCGAACGCCTGGTCGGGCCATTTCGGCGTCGGAACCGAGGACTTGGTACGGTGCCGACGAACCTCCGACGGGGGTGACGAAAGGAAGTATCCACGCATGGTCGAACTCGACGGTCGGGTGGCGATCGTCACCGGTGCCGGCCGCGGCCTGGGACGTGCGCACGCTCTCGGACTGGCTGCGCACGGTGTCCGTGTCGTGGTGAACGACATGGGGACGTCCAACGACGGCACCGGCGTCGACGGTTCACCGGCACAGGAGGTCGTGGACGAGATCAGGGCGACCGGCGGTGAGGCCGTCGTCAACTGTGCGGACGTCGCGACGTGGGAGGGCGGCGAGGCGGTGGTGCAGGCGGCGCTCGACGCCTTCGGCGAGCTCGACATCCTGGTCAACAATGCCGGAATCCTGCGCGATTCGACGATCATCAACATGTCGGAGTCGGACTTCGACGAGGTGCTCCGGGTGCACCTGAAGGGCCATGCCGCGCCGACCAAGTTCGCGGCCACGTACTGGCGCGCCGAACACAAGTCGGGCGTCGACCGTCGTCGCAATCTCGTCCACACCGGTTCGACGTCGGGGATCTACGCCAACCCCGGACAGTCGAACTACGGCCCCGCCAAATCGGGGATCGTGACGTTCAGTCAGATCGCCGCCAAGGAGTTGGCGAAGTACGGCGTCGTCTCGAACTGCGTGTTGCCGGGGGCGCGGACCCGGCTGACACTGTCGTCGCCGGGGCTGCCGGAGATCATGGAAGCGCCCGCCGAGGGGTTCGACCAGTGGGATCCCGCCAATGTCTCGCCGGTCGTGGCGTACCTGGCCGGGGCGACGTGTCCGTTCACGGGCGAGACGTTCTATGTGCAGGGCGGTACGGTTCGCCGTCTCGAGCCGTGGAGCCTGACCGGCCGTTCGATCGAGCATCCCGTTCGCTGGACGCTCGACGACCTCGCGGCCGCGATGGAGACGTTCGGGCCGTCTCGCTGAGTTCGGGTCGGGCTGGTCGAAGCGCTCCGAGGTCGACGCGACTCAGGCGGTGATCGCGCGCAGCTCGGCCGCCAGCTGCTCGGCGGCTTCGTTGCTCGGCTGCGCGGCCTGGGCCGCCATCAGCTTCATCATGTCGCCCTGCACGCGGACTCGACCTTCCATGAATGCCTGCATGGCCAGCGCTGGATCCTGGTCGATGATCATGATGCGCGCCGTCTCGTAGTCGGTCATCACGACCGCGTCGGGCTCGTCGAGTGAGCCCAGCAGGAACTGGGCGGCGCCGGCGGAGGTGTCGAGATACGCCTCGACGGTGCCGGACCCGAACGGGACGTCGGTGATCACCTGATTGATCCGGATCTCCAGGACCGGCTCGGGAAGCTGATCGGCGTACTTCTCGCGGAGCGCTTCGGCCGCTTCGAACCACTCGTCGGAGAGGAAGGCATGCATGGCGACGAGGGTAACGCCGGTCAGGCGTCGATGGCGTCGGTCAGGCGTCGATGACGTCGGTCGAGGTGGTGATCGAGTCGAGGAAGTCGTGGTCGAGTTCGAAGCCGAGACCGGGGGCGTCGGGCACGGTGACGGTGCCGTCGGTGACCGTGATCGGGTCGGTGACGATGTCGCGGGCGTAGAAGCGGCTGGCGGCGCTGATGTCGCCGGGGAGGAGGAAGCCGGGGAGGGTGGCGAGTGCGGCGTTCGCTGCCCGTCCGATGCCGGTCTCGACCATGCCGCCGCACCAGACCGGGATGCCGCGGGCCAGGCAGAGGTCGTGGATGCGACGTGCCGCGAGGTAGCCGCCGACCCGTCCAGGTTTGATGTTGACGATCTCGGCGGCGCCGAGGTCGATCGCGTCGGCGGCGGTCTGGAGCGAGACGATCGACTCGTCGAGGCACACCGGCGTGGAGGAGCGCTGGGCGAGCTGGGCGTGCCCGAGGAGGTCTTCTTCGGGGAGCGGTTGCTCGATGAGGAGCAGGTCGTATTCGTCGAGGCGGCACAGGTGGTCGAGGTCGGTGCGGTTGTAGGCGGTGTTGGCGTCGACCTGGAGTGGCATGTCGGGGCCGATCAGGTCGCGGACCAGTCGGACCGGTTCGAGATCCCAGCCGGGCTCGATCTTGAGCTTGATGCGGGCGTACCCGTCGTCGACGTACCCCTGGACCTGAGCGAGCAGGTCGTCGAGGTCGTCGAAGATGCCGACCGAGACCCCGCTCGGGATCGTCGAGCGGTCGGTGCCGAGCAGCTCGTGGAACGTCGTTCCCGCCGCCCTCAGTTCGGCGTCCAGGATCGCCATCTCGAGCGCCGCCTTGGCCATCGGGTGACCGTGCACCGGCTCGAGCACGCCGGCGACGTCGGCGGCACGCACGTCGCCGGCCGCCGTGAGCATCGGCCAGAGGTGCTGTCGGATCACGAGGTCGGCTCCGTCGACGAACTCCGAGGAGTAGAACGGCGCGCTCATCGCGACGCACTCGCCCCACCCGTCGCCGACGTCGGTGGTGACGTGGACGAGCAGGATGTCTCGGTGGAGTTCGGTGCCGAAGCTGGTGCGGAACGGGACGACGAGTTCGAGGCCGATGCGGCGGAGTTCCAGGCGTTCGAATCGCATCAGGGCGACACCGCCACCTGGTAGGCCCCGTCGCGGGTGAACCCGGTCACCACACCGCCGGCGTCGATCGCCGTGCCCAGTTCGGTCCGGACCCGGCGCCGCCACTCGGTCGCCCCGCCGATGTCGGTCCGGCGCAGCCGGACGATGTCGTCGGGCGTGGCGATCTCGATGATGCGTGAGCCCGGTGGGGGCGTCGGGCGACCGGCATCGGGGTCGGTCGGCCAGGCGACGAGGAGACGATCGCTGTCGTCGTCGCCGTTGATGGCGTCGCCCATGCGCCCGTAGAAGTTCTCCAGGTACTCGGCGACGGTGGCGCCCAGCACCTCGATGTTGAACCAGGCGTTGCGACGCACGAGCGGATCGAACGTCCAGGTGATCCACGGGATCCCGCGCTCGGCGGCCCAGGCCCGCTGGTGCTCCTTGATCGATCGCCCGACGCCGGTGTGTTGGACGCCGGGGAGGATGCCGGTCACGTGGCTGTGCAGCGCCTCGTGCCCGTCGTGGCGGCCGAGGAAGCCGAACGAAGCGCCGACGATGTTGGGCCCGTCGAAGGCGCCGATCACGTAGCCGCCGCTGTGGGCGATCGCGCACAGCAGCTCGGTTTCGACGAGCGGGGTGACCGAGCCCCAGACCTGCTGGAACATCGTGCCGACCGCGCTCATCTCGTCAGCGGTCTCGAGCAACCGGATCACGATCTCGGAATCACCCATACAGTCAGCGACGGTACCCGGTCGACCCGTTCCCGGTACAGGTCGTGCGACGAATCGGCCCCGGGTCGACGCGGCGTCGACGCTGGGTTGACGGCTGGTTGACGTGTCGTTCAAAGTTCGCAACGCATTGCGCGATCGAGGGGGTTCGGGGGTAAGCATGTGTGCTGTATGGCTCGCATCCTCGTCACCGAATCGATCGCTGACGGCGGTCTCGACCGCCTCCGCGCCGCCGGCCACGACGTCGACGTCCAGGTCGGCTTGTCCGAAGACGACCTGCTGTCGTCGATCGTCGGCGCCCATGCGCTGATCATCCGGTCCGCCACGCAGGTGACCGCCGAGGTGTTGGCGGCCGCCGACGAGCTGATCGTGGTCGGCCGTGCCGGCATCGGCCTCGACAACGTCGACGTCGTCGCTGCGACCGACCGCGGCGTGATGGTGGTGAACGCGCCCCAATCGAACATCATCTCGGCGGCCGAGCACACGATGGCGCTCCTGCTCTCGCAGGCCCGCAACATCCCGCAGGCGCACGCCGCGCTGGTCGACGGCCGCTGGGAGCGCAGCAAGTGGGAGGGCGTCGAGCTGGCCGACAAGACGCTCGGCATCGTCGGGCTCGGACGGATCGGCAAGTTGGTGGCCGATCGTGCCAAGGCGTTCCAGATGCGGCTCGTCGCCTACGACCCGTTCGTCGCCCCCGAACGAGCTCGGCAGATGGGGGTCGAACTTCTGCCGCTCGATCAGCTGGTGGCCGAGGCCGACTTCCTCACCATCCACCTCCCGAAGACCAAGGAGACCGCCGGTCTGATCGATCGCGACCTGCTCGTGAAGGCCAAGCCCGGTCTGCGGGTGATCAACGTCGCTCGCGGCGGCATCGTCGACGAGGCCGATCTGGCCGAGTGCATCCGGGACGGCGTGATCGCCGGTGCGGCGCTCGACGTGTTCGACTCCGAACCGACCACCGAGTCGCCGCTGTTCGAGCTGCCGCAGGTGGTCGTGACGCCGCACCTGGGTGCATCCACCCGCGAGGCACAGGACAAAGCCGGCGACGCGATCGCCGACATGGTGCAGCTCGCCCTCGCCGGCGACTTCGTGCCGTGGGCCGTCAACATCGACGCTGCCGAGGCGAACGAGACGATCCGCCCGTTCCTGCCGCTCGCCGAGTCGCTCGGTCGGCTGTACGGCTCGCTGCACAAGAGTTCGCCCGACTCGTTCGAGATCCGCTACCAGGGCGAGATCGCCGACTACGACACCCGCATCCTCGGTCTTGCGGTCCTGAAGGGCTTCTTCAGCCGCCTCACCGACGATCCGGTCAGCTACGTGAACGCTCCGTCGATGGCCAAGGCGGCCGGCATCACCGTGCGTGAGACCAGTTCGCCCGACACCGACGAGTACGTCAACCTGATCACGCTCAGCTGCGACAACCACAAGAGCATCGCCGGCACATTGGCCGGACGACGCTCCGAACAGCGCATCGTCGAGATCGACGGCCACGACTTCGACGTGCCGCCCGCCGAGCACATGTTGGTCATCACCAACGACGACCGTCCCGGCGTGATCGGCACGATGGGTGTGCTGCTCGGCGACGCCGGCGTCAACATCGCCGACATGGACGTCGGTCGCATCGTGTCGAAGGGTACGGCGGTGATGCTGCTGGCCGTGACGGCGGAGGTGCCCGGCGACGTCGTCGAGTCGCTCCGCAACGCCCCCGGCATCATCAGCGTCGACGTCCTCCACGGCTGATCCTCGGAGACGGCTGCGCGCCCCGCTTCGCCTGGCGTGCCCGCCGGCAAACAGTGAGCCTCAGCCGAATGCGGCTCGGTCGTCGGCGCGGAGCGAGGTGGATCTGAACGTCGTCGTGCCGTGTTCGAGCAGTTCGCGCGCGGCGGCGATCGCCGAGGCGTAGGCGTGGCTCGCGATGGCGCCACCGACCGAGACACGTCGTGCGCCCGCCTGCCCGATCTCGTCGACCGTGGGGCCGTTCGGCCAGGCGAGGACGTTGACGGGGGCCTGCACGGCGTCGACGACGGCGCTGATCTGTTCGACCGTCGCGAGACCTGGTGCATACAGACAGTCCGCACCGGCGTCCCGATACGCGACCAGACGGGCGATGACGGCGTCGAGATCGTCGATGCCGTACAGCAGGTTCTCGCAGCGAGCGGTCAGCACCATCGGATCCTCTCCCCGGTGTGCAGCCTCGGCTGCGGCGGCGACCCGCTCCGTGGCCAGACCGATCGGGTCGATCGACCCGGTGGCGGGGTCGTAGTCCTCGATCGAGCAGCCGGCCGCGCCCGCCTCATGGAGCATCCGGACCGTGGCGGCAACCCCCTCGACGTCGTCGGCGAAACAGCGCTCGCTGTCGACGTTGATCGGCACGTCGACGGCGGCGACCAGTCGACGCGTGTGCTCCACCAGCTCGTCGAGCGTGACCTCCTGGTCGTCCTTGCCGAGCGACCATGCCAGCCCGGCGCTGGTGGTGGCGAGCGCCTCGAAGCCGGCGTGGGCGAGCAGGACCGCCGAGCCGACGTCCCACGGGTTGGGCATCACGAACACATCGTCGCGTCGGTGGAGGTCGGCGAATCGCTGACGGAGCTGCGCTGGGGTCATACACGCAGTGTGGACGCGACCGAAGCGACTGTCGAGCGGGTTCCGGACGTGGACCGGGTGGCGTCGCTACCAGCCGGCGGGCAGCGTGGCGAGGCGCGCGTCGAGCGCCGCCTGTCGTGCCGCCTCGGCGAAGTCGTCGCCGTTCGAGGCGTAGAGGATCGCCCGCGACGAGCTGATCATCAAACCCCGGCCGTCGGCGCGGGCACCGGCCTCGACTGCCGCCGCCGGGTCGCCTCCCTGTGCACCGATGCCGGGCACGAGGATGGGCAGATCGCCGACGACGCCGCGGACGCGCTCGAGTTCGCCCGGGTACGTGGCGCCGACGACGAGACCGCAGTCGCCGTGCTGCGCCCACCGCTCGGCCACCATGCGGGCCGTGTGGACGAACAGCGGCTCACCGCCGCACTGGAGGTTCTGGAGATCGTCGCCGCCCGGGTTGCTGGTACGACACAGTGCGATGACCCCGCCGCCGTGTTCGAAGTAGGGGAGCGCGGAGTCGGTGCCGAGGTACGGATTGACCGTCACCGCATGGGCGCCGTAGCGGCCGAACGCCTCACGTGCGTAGTGCTCGGCGGTCGAACCGATGTCGCCGCGCTTGGCGTCGAGCACCAGGGTGACGTCGGGATACTCCTCGCGGATGTAGGTGCAGAGCCGTTCGAGGGACTCCTCCGCGCGTTGCGACGCGAAGTAGGCGATCTGCGGCTTGAAGGCGCAGACGAGTTCGGCCGTGGCGTCGACGATCGCCGTACAGAAGCGGTACACCGCGTCGGGCGCCCCGTCGAGCAGTGTCGGGAATCGGACCGGATCGGGGTCGAGCCCGACGCACAGCAGCGAGTTCGACGCCGCCCACGAACGCTCGAGCTGCGAGTGGAATCCCATCGGGTGGAATCGTACCGACGGGTCGGACCCGGTCAGTCCTCGAGTGAGATCGCTGCCGTCGGACAGAGGTCGGCGGCCTCGCGCACGCGGTCGTGCAGTTCGGGCGGCGGTTCCTCCTGGAGCACGTAGAGGTAGCCGTCGCTGCGGACCTCGAACACCTCCGGGCACACCTGCATGCATCCCCCGGTGGAGGCGCACAGATCGAAATCCACGTTGACTTTCATGATGACTCCTGCATGGTGACGCTTGCTGTCTTCGCGGCCGTCAGGCCTTGGCTCGACGGTAGCCGTCGGCGACGGCCGCGTCCTCGGTCGCGTAGCAGCGTTCGGGCACGGTTCGGTCGTAGAACCGTCCGCCGGGCACGTGGTAGATGCCGGAGTTGGCGTTGCCCTTGATCGGGAACCCGACCGGGCACGCCCCATCGGTCGGCTCGACCCAGGCGGCGCCACCGTCGTCGTCCGACGTCGGCGCAGCTGCTGCGGTGTCGGAACGAACCCCGTCGACGTCCGGCAGCGGCGCGGCCGTCGGGGTACCGGTGTCGAGGTCGGGCAGCGGCGCCGGTTGCGACGCCTCGAGGGTCGACGCATCGGTACGCGTCGCGGCGGACGGAGCACCGTCGAGCGGGGGCCACTCGGGTGGGTCGGGCGGTGTGTGGCCGGCACGCCGGTTCCACGCGAGGTAGGCGGCGTACGCCGCGCCTCCGATCAGGGCCAGCCAGAACATGCGTCGCAGCGCCGTCACCATGGCACGGCACCCTAGTGCCGCAGCACGGTCGGGGTGCCGGACTCCGGCGAGCGAGGTGGGGTGGGTCGTGCCAACCACCCGTCCCACCCCACCCGCCGCCGCCGATCCGAACCGTCACTTCGGACGGGTCTGACGGTCTCGATCAAACGGTCTCGATCACACGGTCACGTTGAAGCTGGCCAGGATGCGGTCGAGGGCGTCGAGGTCGGCGTCGCTGACCACCTGGACCGCCACGACGGCGCCGTACTCGCCGCTGGCCGAGGTCGAGGCGACCAGGTAGTACTGGGTGTCGGTGCCACCGCACTCGGAGAACACCTCGTACTCACCCACGAAGTAGCCGTCGTCGTACGGGGTCCGTCCCTCGGACACGCAGCCCTCCGGCGCCAGTGCGTCGAGCAGATCGGCCGAGGTGTACTCGAGCAGGTCGGGGCTGGCGATGAACTCCATGCCGGGCGTCGCCCACGTGGTCCGGTACCCGTCGATGCTCGACGAGGCGGTGATCGACGGCGACAGGTTTTCGAACCCGATGTCGATCGGTGCGGTCTCGAGGTCGTTCCACGCCGACGGCACCTTGACCGTGATCGTGCCGGTGTCGTCGGTGACGGTCACGTAGTCGTACGTCGACGCCGCGTCACCGGCGGTCTCGTCGGCGTACTCCTCGGCGAAGCTGAACGACTGGGTCAGCACGTCGCCGTTGAGTTCACCGTCGAGGAACTCGCTGGTGGAGAAGCGCAGCACCTCGATCGCCAGCTGGTCGTCGGGGGCGTGCGAGCGGAGCACGTCGCAGTACTCGCGCATCGTGCCGTCGGTCCCGATCGACACGCCTTCGATGCGGGTGATGATGTCGCCGGGCTGGATGCCGGCCTCGTCGGCGACCGACCCGGAGTCCACGCCGCTCACCCAGATGCCGCTGATGCTGCCGTCCTCGGACACGACCACCTGGCCGTTCACCCCGATCGAGTCGTCGTCCTGGCCGGACGCCAACGTCTCGACGATCGGCTGCGCGACGTCGGCGGCGATGGCCAGGAACTGGGACTGGTTGGTCTGGACCGCCGACGCGTAGTGGATGCCGGCCACCTCGCCGTCGACGGTGACGAGCGGTCCACCGGAGTTCCCGGGCTGCGCCGCGGCGTCGTGTTCGAGGGTGTGGTCGATCGACGCCCAGTTGGTGTCGCCGTTCGCCTCGGCCTTGGAGATGACGCCGCGGGTGAGCGTGTACTCGGGATCGCCGAGCGGGAAGCCGGCGACGTACACCTCGGTGCCGGGCTGATCGGCGCCGTCGGCCCAGGTGAGGGCCGGGATGTCGGGTCCGTCGATCTGGATCACGGCGAGGTCGGAGCACTCCGACACCCCGAGCACGCGGGCGTTGCGTGGATCGTCCTCGCCGTCGACGTAGACCTGCAGGAGGCCGGCGCCGGTGACCACGTGGTTGTTGGTCACGGCGACGTTCCCGCCGTCGATCACGAAGCCCGATCCGCGGCCGGCGCCCTCGTACGAGCCGAACTCCGGGTCGACGAACGTGCCCTTCGCCTCGATCTGCACGACGGCGGTACGGACCCCGTCGAGGGTCATCGCGCCGTCGGCCGGCGCCTCGGAGGTCGCCGGTGCGACGTCGGGTGCCGCGGTCGAGGGCGGCGTGGCCGGAACCG
>NZZV01000203.1 GCA_002698945.1 Acidimicrobiaceae bacterium | reverse complement strand
TGCTCACCTACGACGCCGAGGTCGAGCTCGTGGGCGTCGACGGCTCGCGACGGGTCGAGCTGTCCAGCTTCCTGCTCGGTCCGAAGCGCACCGCGCTCGGACCCAACGAGGTCATCCGTCGCGTGCGCCTCGTCGAGACCGGCGGCTCGCAGTGCTTCGCGAAGGTCGGGACGCGCAACGCGATGGTGATCTCGATCTGCAGTCTGGCCGGGCGGCTCGACACCGCCCGCGGTCTCGCGCGGCTCGCGTGCGGCTCGGTCGGACCCACCGTCGTGCGGGCCCACGCCGCCGAGGAGCTGCTCGTCGCCGGTGCACCACCCGACGAGGTCGCGGCCGCGGTTCGCCGCGCGGCCACCCCGATCGACGACCATCGCGCCACGGCGGCGTACCGCGCCCACGCGCTCGGGGTGCTCGCAGCCCGGGCCACGGTGTGGTTGCGCGACGCCGAGGCCCGACGCCGGAGCGGCGATGTCGACGGCTGACCGGTCCGACGCCGACGCTGACGGCACGGCGGTCGCGCTGACGGTCGACGGGGATCAGGTGGAGCTCAGCGTCGCGCCCGAGACGAGTCTCCTGCGCGCCCTCCGCGACGCCGGGCATCTGGCGACGACGGGAGCGTGCGAGCAGGGCGAGTGCGGGTCGTGCTCGGTCCTGCTCGACGGTCGCATGGTCTGCTCGTGTCTCGTCCCGGCCGTGACGTGCGCGTCGGCAGAGGTCCGCACGGTCACTTCTCTGTGCGCCCCCGACGTCGCCGACGCGCTGGTCGCCCACGGCGCCGTGCAGTGCGGCTTCTGCACCCCCGGGTTCGTGGTCGCGATCGAGACCGCACTGCGAACCGCCGGCGACCGAGTCCTGTCGACCGACGAGATGCACGAGCACCTCGCCGGGAACCTCTGCCGGTGCACCGGGTACGCCGGGCTCGTCACCGCCGCCCTCGAGGTGCAACGCGCTCGGCTCGCGGCCGGAGCGGGACGATCCACGTGAGCGTGACCGCGCCCACACGATCCGCGTCGCCGAGCATCGGCGTCGACCACGAGCGACCCGACGTCCGCGCCAAGATCTCCGGCGAGTTCGAGTTCTCGAACGACGCGGTGGCACCCGGCATGCTGTTCGGTGCCACCGTCCGCAGCCCGCATCCCCACGCCCGCATCGTCGCGATCGACACCCGCGCCGCGCTGGCGATGGAGGGGGTGGTCACGATCCTGACCGCCGACGACGTCCCGGGCGACCGGATCATCGGTCACATCACGGCTGACCAGCCGGTGTTCGCGTTCGACCGCGTCCGCTACGAGGGTGAGCCGATCGCGTTCGTCATCGCCACCAGCCAGCGGCTCGCCTGGCGCGCCGCCGATGCCGTCACCGTCGAGTACTCGCCGCTACCGGTGCTCACCGACCCCGAGGCCGCGCTCGACCCCGACGCGCCGCTCCTCCACCCCGACGGGAACCTCGTCCGACGGCTGGTGATCGACCACGGGAGCGAGTGCCACGGCGCCGAGGTGGAGGTCTCCGGGACGTGGTGGACAGGGCGTCAGGACCAGGCCTTCCTCGGCCCCGAGAGCGGACTCGCCCGGCCCGACCCCGACGGCGGTGTCACCGTGCTGATCGCGACGCAGGACCTGCACCTCGACCAGGTCCAGATCGCGGCCGCGCTGGGGATCGACACGTCGCTCGTGCGCGTGGTCTGTGGAGGGGTGGGCGGTGCGTTCGGAGGCCGCGAGGACGTCACGTGCCAGATCCACCTCGCGCTCGCCGCGCTCCTGACCGGCCGACCCGTGAAGACGACCTTCCGGCGGCGCGAGTCGTTCCTCGCGCACCCGAAGCGGCATCCGGCCCGCCTCGCCTACCGGATCGGCGCCGACCGCGACGGCACGTTGCGCTACGTGTGGGCACGGATCCGGCTCGACGGCGGGGCGTACGCGTCGACCTCCATGCCCGTGATCGGCGTGGCCGCGTACTTCGCGGCGGGCCCGTACCGGTTCGACGGCGTCGACATCGTCGGGGAGTCGGTCTACACCAACAACCCCGTCTCGGGCGCCATGCGCGGGTTCGGGGCGGTCCAGGCGTGCTTCGGCATCGAGTCGACGCTCGACCTGCTCGCGGCCGAGCTCGACATCGATCCGGTCGAGCTGCGCCGGCGCAACGCACTCCGGCCCGGCGATCGGTTCCCCACGTCCGGCCAGATCGTCGGGCCGTCCGCCCCGGTCATCGAGGTCATCGAGCGCTGCGCTGCCCTGCCGCTCCCGGAGCCGAGCCCACAGCTCCACCCGTACGCACGCCCGGGCGGCACCGGCCTCACCACCCTGGGCGAAGGCGTTCGACGCGGCGTCGGCTTCGCCGTCGGCGTCAAGCACATGCTGTACGGCGAGGGCACCCCCGAGTGGTGCGACGCGACGGTTCGGCTGTCGTCCGGCGGCGTCGAGGTGCTGTCGGCCGCTGTCGAGGTGGGTCAGGGGATCACCGCCGTGCTGGAGTCCGTCGCCCGCGAGGAGCTCGAACCGGCACTGGGCGAGATCCCGATCCGGGTCGGTCCGGCGTCGACGGCCGCCGGCTACGCCGGCTCGTCGTCGGCGAGCCGGCAGACGTGGATGTCCGCCGGCGCCGTCCGCGCCGCGTGCCGGGACCTGTTGGCGAAGCTCGACCTCGCCGTCGTCTCCGACGTCGGGTGGGAGCAGGCGGTGACCGACCAAGTGATCGCCGGTGAGGCGACGTACCGCCCGCGCGCGACCGAAGCCGGCGACCCGACGACCGGACGAGGAGATGTCCACGTCGCCTGGATGTTCGTCGCCCACCGCGCCGTCGTCGACGTCGACGTCGAGCTCGGCACGGTGAAGGTCGTCCAGATCGCGACGTCCCAGGACGTCGGCCGGGCGGTCCATCCACGCGAGATCCACGGCCAGATCCTCGGCGGCATCGCGCAAGGTCTCGGTCTGGCGCTCAACGAGGAGCTGCGCGTGCACGACGGCATCGCCCTCAACCCCAGCTTCACCGACTACCTCGTCCCGACCGCCGCCGACATGCCCGAGATGCTCGTCGACCTGGTCGAGGTGGCAGAGCCGGAAGCGCCGTATGGCCTGAAGGGCGTCGGCGAACCACCGTCGTTGTCGTCGACGCCCGCCATCGCGGCGGCGATCCGCGCCGCGTCCGGGGCGCCGCTGCGGCGGGTGCCGATCCATCCCGACGACATCGTCACGATGACGGCGACGAGCGACCCCGTGGAGGTACCGGAGACGTGAACGACACCGTGCTCATCCAGAACGCGACGATCCTGTCGCCCGAGCGCGACGCACCGCTCGAGGGTTCGGTGCTGGTCGAAGGGACCACGATCGCGGCGGTCGGTGACGGCCCCGCGTCGGCCGATGTCGTCATCGACGGTCGCGGCTGCCTGGTCGTCCCCGGGTTCGTGCAGGCCCACGTCCACTTCTGCCAGACCCTGTTCCGCGGGGTGGCCGACGACCTCGACGTCATGGACTGGCTCCGGGAGTGGATCTGGCCGCTGGAGCAAGCGCACGACCACGCGTCCGTGGGTGCGTCCGCGGCACTGTCGATCGCCGAGCTGCTGCTCGGTGGTACGACGACCACGCTCTCGATGGAGACCGTGCACCACACGGACGCCAGCTTCGAGGCCGCGGAACGGCTGGGGATTCGGGCGTTCATCGGCAAGGCGATCATGGATCGCAACGAGCCCGGGATCGAGATGCTCGGCGAGGACACGGACGCCGCGTGGGCCGACGTCGAGGCCCTGCTCGAACGATGGCACGGCGCCGCCGACGACCGGCTCCGCGTCGCGCTGTCACCCCGGGCGCCGATCGGCGCGACCGACGAGATGTGGCGCCGGTGCGTGGCCGCCGCCCAGGACCGGGACCTGGTGCTGCACACCCACGTCAACGAGAACCGCGACCAGGCGCGTCTCGTCGCGGCCGGCCGCGGCACGCGCGACGTCGAGGCGCTCCACGAGCTCGGCGCGCTGACACCGCGCCTGGTGATGGCGCACTCGGTCTGGCTCGATCCGAACGAGCGCGACTTGGTGCGCCGGCACCGTCCGACGGTGTGTCACTGCCCGTCCGCCAACATGAAGCTGGCGTCGGGGCGAGCGCCCGTCGACGAGTACCTGGCCGACGGCGTCAACGTCGCGCTCGGCGCCGACGGTGCGCCGTGCAACAACCGGCTCGATGCGTTCACCGAGATGCGGCTCGCCGCCATCATCCACAAGCCGGTGGCCGGACCGCGTGCCGTGCCCGCTCGCGTCGCGTTCGACATGGCGACGATGGGTGGGGCCCGCGCGGTCGGGCTCGCCGACAGGATCGGGTCGATCGAGGTCGGCAAGCGTGCGGACCTGGTCGTGATCGAACGCGGCGGAGCACATGTCGCACCGATCGGACGATCCGATCCGTTCTCGCAGCTCGTGTACGCGCACACGGCGGCCGACGTGCGCGACGTCCTGGTCGAGGGACGCGCCGTCGTGCGCGACCGGACCCTGACCACCGGATCGGTCCCCGCGATCACCGCCGAGGCGGAGCGCCAGATCGACCGGTTGTTCGTGCGGCTCGGCCGCGCGACGTGACGCGCGCCGTGCCGACGGCCGGATCGACGTGATCAGCCGTTGCGGTGGCGGTCGAGGACGAAGTCGAGCACGCCGGCCGATCGGAGCAGGTGGGTCGCCTCCCGGTCGACCAGATCGCCGATCTCGACGAGGTCGAGCGTGGTGAGCTGCCCCCGATCGAGCAACACCTCCCCACCCACCACGGTGTGGACGACGTCGCGCCCCGTCATCGACCACACGATCTGTTCGACGACGTTGCCACCGCCCTCGGTGAACAACGGCCACGCGTGCGGCTGCGCCAGGTCGACGACGACGATGTCGGCGAGCTTGCCGACCTCCAACGAGCCGACACGATCGGCGACGCCGAGCACCGCGGCCGAACCCATCGTCGCGAGACGCAACAGCGTCGCGCTCTCGAGAGCGGTGGCGTCGCCGGAGACGAACTTGGCCAGCAGCCCGGCCTGACGCATCTCCTCGAACGGGTCGAGGTTGTTGTTGGTCATCACCGAGTCCGTCCCGAGGCCGAGCGTGGCGCCGGCCGCGAGCAACTCGCGCACCCGGGCCGCACCGTTCCCCAGCTTCATGTTCGACGTCGCACAGTGCGCCACCCCGAGACCGCTCGTGACGACGAGCTCGAGGTCGTCGTCGCTCAGCTCGACGCAGTGGGCCGCGACGACGTCGGGACCGAGGCCGATGAGCTCGTCCAGCCACCGGGTCGGCGACAGCCCGCCCGCGCGCTCGGCCACCAACGCGGTCTCGCCACGGCTCTCGGCGAGATGCGTGTGGATGCCGACCCCGTGACGATCGGCGAGCACGCGCATCCGCCGCAGGGTCTCGGGCCGGACCGTGTAGAGCGAGTGAGGTCCGAACCAGGCGCGGACCCGTTCGTGGCGGCCGTTCCAGTCCTCCACGAATCGCTCGTTGGTCGCCAGCGTCTCACCGGCGCCCTCCTCCGGATCGTCAATGACCTGCGGGCTGATGGTGCCGCGCAGACCGGATTGCGCGGTGACGTCGGCCGCCTCGTGCGGGAACCGGAAGATGTCGATGAAGCTGGTGGTTCCGTTGCGGATCATCTCCGCCTGGCAGACGAGTGCGGCGGCGCGCTGGTGGCGCGGCTCGTACGCCCGATCCTTCGGCAGCGCGAAGTCCTCGAGCCAGGTGAAGAACGGAAGATCCTCGAACACGCCGCGCTCCATGCACTCGTGCATGTGGGCGTTGACGAAACCCGGCAGCACCGCGCAGCCGGACGCGTCGATCGTGCGCGCCGCCGGCGCTCGGCCGGTGACCAGGTCGGGTCCGATCTCCACGATGTGGCCCGAACGGACGGCGACGTCGCCGTCGAGGATGCGGTCCTGCGCGTCGACGGTGACCACCGTGCCACCGCGCACCACCAAGTCGAACGGTGCCTGCGGGTCGTCGAGCTCATCTGTTGTTGCGTCCATGTCGTGGCTCCTCGTCACCAGTCCGCGATCGCGCCGACGACGTCGGCGGCGAAAGAGCCCAACTCGTCCGGGTCGGTCATCGGGTCGAGACTCAGCACGACCTGTTCGACACCGGCGTCGTGGAACCGGCGGAGGACGGCGACGGGATCGCCGCCCGCGATGATGCAGCGATTCCGCACGTCGGCGTGGCTCCCGCCCCGCGACTCCGCTTGGCCGTTGACGAACTCGTCCTGGAGGCGGCGGTCGACACGCAGCTCGGACGGCACGAACGCGCTGCGCAGCAGGTCACCCGGCTGCCGGGCCGCGTCGCGCAGACGTGCGTCGAGGTCGGCGTTGATCGCGGCCCACTGCTCGGGTGCCCAGAACCCGTTGTAGATGTCGGCGTGGCGGGCGACGATCGAGCGGAGGCGGTCGCCGCTGCCACCGACGAGGATCGGGAGCGGTTGAGCGTCCGTCGGCCGCGGGTCGAGCACGGCGTCGCGGAACTGCACGAACCGTCCGTCGTACGAGCACGGTCCGTCGGCCGCGAACAGGGCCCGGATGGCGTCCAGGAACTCGTCGAGCAGGGTCATCCGATCACCGGTCGGCGGGAACGGGAGCCCGAACGCGTCGTGCTCACGGCGATGCCAGCCGGCGCCGACGCCCAGGATCGCCCGACCTCCGCTGATGGCGTGGAGGGTCGTCACCATCTTGGCGAGGATGCCGGGACGGCGATGCGTCACGGACGTCACCAACGTGCCGACCCGGAGCCGCGATGTGGTGGCGGCGAGCGCCTGCGCGGTCATCCACCCGTCGAGCTGCGGGCCGCGCACCTCCGGCCCGGGTGCGTTCGGCCGTGCGCCCGGGGCGAGCGCTGTGAGATGGTCGAACGTGAACGCCGATCCGATGCCGACCTCGTCGGCCACTTCCCAGATCGCGCGCAGGCGGCCGAACTCGACGAGCTGCACCGGGGTCTGGATCGCGAGCTCCACGGCGTCGACTCAGCCCTTCACGTAGGTCTTGCCGATGCCGGCCGGGGCGGATGCCCGTCCGACGACGGTCGCCAGTGCAGCCAGGCCGATGAGATAGGGCAGCGCCTGGAGCAGCTCGGTCGGGACGTCGAGGCCGCGTGCTTGCGCCCGGAGCTGGTACGCGTCGGCGAGCCCGAACAGCAGGCAGGCTCCGACGGTGGGGATCGGCTTCCACTTGCCGAAGATCATGGCGGCGAGCGCCAGGAAGCCGCGCCCGTTCGTCATGTTGCGCTGGAACCGGTCCAGCTCACCGATGCTGAGATACGCCCCGCCGAGCGCCGCGAACACGCCCGACAGCACGACGGCCTGATAACGAACCTTGATGACGTCGATGCCCACCGAGGCCGCCGCCGCCGGGGACTCCCCACACGATCTCAGGCCGAGCCCGAACGCCGTGCGGTAGAGGACCACCCAGAGCACGGGGGCCGCCAGCAATGCCACATAGTCGAATCCGTCGAGCGTCGTGAAGACCTGCTCCATGCCCGGGATGTCGCGCAGGATCGGGATCTCCATCGACCCGAAGGCGGGCACCGACGGTGAGGTGCCCGACACCCCCCAGATCGTGGGAATGAGCGCGGCGGTGAGCCCGGTCGCGACGAGGTTGATCGCCGTCGCCGACACGACCTGGTTGGCGCGCACGGTGATCGAGAACCACGCGTGGACGAGGCCGACGGTCGCCCCGACCACCAACGCGGCGAGCACGCCGAGCCAGGGGCTGCTGGCCCACCATGACACGGCGACCCCGACGAACGCGCCGAACAGCATCATCCCCTCGAGGGCGATGTTGATGACGCCGGCGCGCTCGCTGATGAGTCCTCCCAGCGCGGCGAGGATCAGCGGCACCGACAGCGAGATGCCGGCGAGCACCCAGTTGAGATCCATCGGCTCAAACACTGGCCAGCCCCTCTTCTTCCGGTGCCGGGTCGGCCGTCGCCGGCCCGTTGCGATCAGCGGCGCGGCGGGCGCGCCAGCGGTGCACCAACGGTTGCGCCGCGACGCACGCCACGACCAGACCGGAGATGACCGTCACCATGTCGCGGGTCAGGCCGGCTTCGCTCTGGAGCCGGATCGAACCCGCCCGGAGCATGCCGAAGAACGCGGCAGCGGCCGCGACGCCCAGCGGGTTGAGCGCTCCGAGCAGCGCGACGGCGATCGAGTCGAAGCCGTAGCCGGGCGAGAACGAGTCGAAGTAGCGCCGATGCACGCCCAACACCTCGACGGCTCCGGCGAGCCCGGCCAGGCCGCCCGACAGCATCAGGGACTGGACGATCACACGCTTCGTCGCGATGCCGTTGAACTCGGCGGCGACGGGGTTGCTCCCGACCATGCGGAAACGGAAGCCGACCGGAGTGCGGTACAGGAAGAACCACATCGCGACGGCCACGGCGAGGGCGAGGATGATGCCCGCGTGGAGGCGGGTCGGATCCCAGATGCGCGGGAGCTCGGCCGCCGATGCCACCCGCTCGGTGGCCTGTGGTTGGGTGGTGCTCACGAGCGCCCCACCCGGCTTCACGAGGTACTGCGAGATGCTGAACGCGACGAAGTTCATCATGATCGTGGTGATCACCTCGTGAACCCCACGCCACGCCTTGAGCACGGCCGGTATCCACGCCCACAGCGCGCCGCCGACGAAGCCCGCCAGGATCGCGGTCACCAGGTGCAGTGGCGCGGGGACGTCGACCTCCGCGGCGATCCACCCCGCCACGAGTCCACCCATGACGAGCTGGCCTTCGGCACCGATGTTGAACAGCCCGGCCTGGAACGCGACCGCGACCGCCAGCCCGGCGAACAGCAAGGGCGTCATCGAGATCAGGCTCTCGGCGATCGGCTGCTGCCCGCCGAGGCTGCCCCGCAACAGCGCGCCGTAGGCCTCGATCGGGTTGGACCCGGCGAGGTACACGATCGGCGTCGCGAGCACGAGCGCGGCGACGAGGACGCCCAGGAAGCTGATGACGCTGGCGCCGAGTCGCCGGCCCCGTCCCTGCTCGGAGTAGGGCTGCTCGCCCGAGATGAGCTGTTCGAGCAGCCGGATCGGCGACGTCGCCTTCAGGTCACCGCTCATGCGATCACGGTCTCGATCTCGTGATCGGGCACCTCGCCGGTCATCCACGCTCCGATCTGGACGAGGTCGATCTGATCGACGGTGGTCTCTCCGGCGACGACGCCGTCGGACATGACCAGGATCCGGTCGGCGAGCGCGAGGATCTCGGTGAGCTCCAGGCTGACGAGGAGCACGGCGGCACCGTTGCGGCGCAGCTCGGCGAGCCGCTCGTGGACGAACGCGGTCGCACCGACGTCGAGCCCGCGGGTCGGCTGGGCCGCGATCACCAGGCGCGGTGAGCGGCTGAGCTCCCGGCCGACCACGAACTTCTGCTGGTTGCCGCCGGAGAGGCTCGAGATCGGGTCGATGATGCTGCCGCTGCGAACCCGGAACCGATCGACCAGCGCCGACGCGAATCGGCGCATGCGCCCGAGCGACAACCACCCACCGCGTCGCCCGAGGGCGGGATCGCCCTCGAAACCGAGGGTGGCGTTGTGGGCGAGGTCGAGCTGGTCGGCGATCGCCGCGGCGTGACGATCTTCGGCGATGTGGGCGACGCCGCCCCGGAGGCGGCGGCGGACGGACCACCGGGTGATGTCGTCGCCGTGCAGCAGCACGTGGCCGTGCTTGCACCGGCGGACCCCGAGCACGAGCTCGATCAGCTGGGTCTGGCCGTTCCCCTCCACGCCCGCGATCCCGACGATCTCACCGGACCGGACACGCAGGCTGACGGGCCCGAGGTGGTGTCCGTCGTCCGCCTCGCGAAGCTCCAGCACCGTGTCGCCGGGAGACGTGTCGTGCGGTGGGGGTTCGGGCAGGTCGCGCCCGACCATCATGCGTGCCAGCTCGCCGACGAGCGCCTGGCGGAGATCCCCCGGTGCGCGCTCCTCGTCGTGGATCTCGCGCTGCCCGACGACAGCGCCGTCGCGCAGGACGGTCACCCGGTCGCACAGCGCGATGACCTCCGGCAGCTTGTGGCTGATGAACACCACCGAGCGTCCCTGGTCGCGCAGCTCGTGGAGCACCCGCGAGAGCTCGTCGACCTCGTGCGGCGCGAGCGCGGCCGTGGGTTCGTCGAGGATCAGGAGCTCGGCTCCGTGGTAGAGCGCCTTCAGGATCTCGATCCGCTGGCGAGCGCCGACGGCGAGATCGCCGACGCGCTTGTCGGGGTCGACGCGGAAGCGGTAGCGATCGGACAGCGCGCTGATGTCGCGGCGCGCGGTGTCGAGATCGAGGAAGCCGGCCCGCTTCGGCTCGTGGCCGAGCACCAGGTTCTCGACGACCGTGAAGTCACCGATCAGGCTGAAGTGCTGCTGCACCATGCCGATGCCGCGGTCGATCGCGTCGGCCGCCGAACGGATCGAGGTCTCCTCGCCGTTGAGCTCGATGGTGCCTTCGTCGGGCTCGACCAGACCGAACAGGATCTTCATCAGCGTCGACTTGCCGGCACCGTTCTCTCCGAGCAGACCGTGGATGCTGCCGCGTTCGACCGCGAGGTCGATGCCGCGGTTGGCGACGACGCCCGGGTACCGCTTGGTGATACCGCGCATTCGCAACGCAGGGGGCGCATCGACTCCAGTCGACGCACCCCCTGGTGCATCATTGGGACCGACGACCATCAGGTGCCGGGGTCGACCGTCACCTCGCCGCTGGCGATGGCGTC
The DNA here is from genome assembly GCA_002698945.1 of Acidimicrobiaceae bacterium. Taxonomy (GTDB): domain Bacteria; phylum Actinomycetota; class Acidimicrobiia; order Acidimicrobiales; family Ilumatobacteraceae; genus Ilumatobacter. The sequence continues at coordinate 2,477 of NZZV01000203.1, read as the reverse complement.
ACGGGCCTCGTTCACGGCGTCCTGGATCTCCTGCGAGAGGTCCCCGAACGTGTCCTCGCACACCCCGACGAAGCCGCCCTCGAGACCGAGGTTGGCGACGCCGCCCTCGAACGAACCCTCGGCGACCGACTCAGCAGTGGTGAACACGGCACCGGCCACGTCCTTGGTCGCCGACGTGAGGTAGTTGTCGGGGGCGAGCTGGTTCTTGCAGGTGTCGGTGCCGATGACGAGACCCGAGCCGCGCTCGGCCGCCTCCTGATAGGCACCCTGACCGCCTGCGCCACCGACCTCGAACACGATGTCCGCACCGTCGTCGAAGTAGGCGGCGGTCAGCTGCTTGGTCTTGGCGGGATCGTCGAACGAACCGACGTACGCCGACTCGACGGTGGCGTCCGGGTTCACCGACGCGAGGCCCTGCTGGAACCCGGAGAGGAAGCGCACGACCGGCGGGATCTCGATGCCACCGACGAAGCCGATGAGGTTCGACTCGGTGGTGAGCCCGGCCATGACCCCGGCCAGGTAGGCACCCTCGTGCTCCTTGAACGTCACGCTCCGGACGTTCGGCAACGGGTTGCCGTCGGCATCGGCCGCGACTGCGTCGATCAGCAGGAACGCGGCGTCCGGGTTGGCCTGGGCCGCCTCGGAGACCGCGTCGGCGATCAGGAAGCCGACGCCGACGATGAGCGAGGCGCCGCTGTCGACGGCCTGCTGGAGGTTCGGGACGTACTGGGCCTGCTCGTTCGACTCGATCACCTGGGGCTCGCCACCGACCTCCGCGGCAGCCTGCTCGAGCCCCGCCCAGGCCAGGTCGTTGAAGCCCTGGTCGCCGAGACCGGCCTGGTCCGTCACCATCACCCACAGGTAGTCGCCGTCGGCGGGCTCGCCGGCCGGCTCCTCCGCGGTGGTGCCGGCTGGTTCGTCCGCCGGCGGGTCAGCGGGTTCCTCCGCCGCCTGGGTGTCGGCCGGTTCGGCGGTGTCGTCGTCGTCACCGCCGCAGGCCGCCAGCGCCAGCGCAGTCACCGCCAAGACGGCAGCAGTGGATCGGAATCGCTTGTTCATGGAACCCTCCGTGGGGGTCGTGTCGAGTGTGGGAACTGGGTTCGCCGGACGGGTCACGCCGGCGGTGTGTCGTCGCGATGGTCTCGGGCGATGGTCTCGGGCGAGGGGTAGCCCGCTCAGGCGAGGGGATCCCACGTCGAGTCGGGCCGGAACGAACCGCCCTCGCGGGCGAGCTCGGCGATGACCTTGCGGTATTCGAGGGTCATCCGGTCGGCCTTCGTGTGGACCTCGGTGGTGATCTCGACGGGGAAGTCGGCCGGGAGCCCTTCCAGCAGCGTGCGGTCCTCGTTCTGGATCGTGCGATCGATCGACGTCATGAGCTGCTGCTTGTCCTCGTCGGGCGCGTCGTTGCGGGCGATGAACTGGCAGAACAGGGTGTGATCGTCGTCGATCGGGGTGGCCGTCTTGTAGAGGACGTGCTTCAGGCCGTTCTCGTACTCCAGCACCCCTCGGAACACGAGCGGCTGGACGAGCTCGGCATGCGTCGTGCGCGTGGTCGTGTCGACCGTCAGCCCGGTGTTGCGCTTCATCTCCTCGGTGACCTGGGCCGTGTACGAGATCGAGAAGCTGATGCGATTCCCGTCCCGCTCCACCTGGTACTCGCTCATCTCCGGTCGTGACGCGTCGCCGACGCTGTTGCGGTGCACGAACGAGAGGTGACTGACGTCGAGCGCGTTGTCGACGGTGCGCATCGCGCACACCGACCACGTCTCCATCAGCTCGTGGATCAGCGTGTAGTCCGGATCCTCGAGCTCGGACAGCAGCGGGATGTCTTCGCGCGGCGCGTCCGAGAGCGTGACCCAGATCAGTCCGTACCGGTCCTCGGTCCGGTACGTCGCCAGCTTCGCCTTCGGGGGCATGGCGCTCTGGTTGGGCAGCTGCGGGATGCGGACGCAGCGGCCGTCCGAGCCGTACTCCCACCCGTGGTACGGGCAGACGACGCAGCCGTCGTGCATCCAACCCTGGGAGAGCCGCGCCCCACGGTGGGGGCAGTAGTCGAGCGCGGCACGGATCACGCCGTCGCCGTCGCGCCAGATCACGACGCCCTGGTCGAAGAGCCGCACCTGGGTCGGCTTGTCGGTCACATCCTGCGAGTAGGCCACCGGATACCAGTAGTCACGCAGTGCTGGGATCTCGCTCACGCGCATGTCGTCACCATAAAGTGCCCTCTCCAACAGGTCAACAATTTGTTGATTTCGGCCGTGTGAACTGTGATGATCGATGACTCGGCGACGAACGCAGCCGTGCGTCGCGCCACCCCGGCGATGAACCCCCAGTCCACGACGTCAACTCGAACGGATCGCAGCCCCACCCCCCGTGGGGTGACCCGCGTCCTCGTCGACTCCGACGGCGGGGTCGACGACGTCGCCGCCCTCTGGTACCTGCTCGTTCGCGACGACGTCGTCGTGGCCGGCATC
>NZZV01000202.1 GCA_002698945.1 Acidimicrobiaceae bacterium | reverse complement strand
GTCGGGTGATCTCCCGAAACGCCTCGGCTGCGCCTCGGCGTTCCGTACGACACCCGACCCGGTGTTGCGGTTTGGTGGGGGATGTGTGGGGTAGGCCGGGTGGGTGACCACACCGACCGCCGAGCGGACCGACGAGTCCGCGAGCAGCTTCGCGATCCTGCTGCGCGACCGCGTCTTCGCCCCGTTCTTCTTCGCCAACTCGTTGTCGAACACCGGCAACTGGTTCCAGAACGTCGCGGCCGGCATCGTCGTCTACGACCTCACGGGCTCCAACACCGCGGTCGGCGCCGTGTCGATCGTGCAGTTCATCGCGACGATGCTCCTGACGCCGTGGATGGGCGCGCTCACCGACCGGGTGAATCGGCGCCACATGCTCCTGGCCGGGCAGTCGATCGCGTTCGCCGGTGCGTCGGCGTTGGCGGTGACCGTGATCGTGGTCGGGATCGACGGCCTGCCCGGTCCGTGGCCGATCTACGCGGCGACGGCCGTGATCGGGCTCGGCGCGGCGACGATCCTGCCGTCGCTGCAGGCCGTCGTGCCGTCGCTCGTCGAGCGCCGCGACCTCGACCGGGCGATCGCACTGAACTCGATGACGTTCAACATCGCCCGGTCCGTCGGTCCGATCGCCGCCGGTGCCACGGTGGCCGCGTTGGGAGCCGAGTGGGCGTTCGGGATCAACGCGCTCACGTTCGTCCCGCTCCTCGTCGTCCTCCTGGTGATCCGGCCGCGCGGCGAGGTCGAACCTGACGACGGTGCGACCACCGGCGTCGGTGAGGGTGTGGCGTGGGTCCGAGAACGCCCCGCCGTCATCGCCGTGCTCGTCGCCACGCTGGCGGTCGGGTGGACGTCCGACCCGTTCAGCACACTGATGCCGGCGATGGCCGAGACGCTCGGCGGCGGCGATGCGACGGTCGGGCTGCTCGTCGGCTCGTTCGGTCTCGGCGCGGCCGTCACTGCTCCGTTCTTCGACCGGGTGATCGGGCTGGTCGGTCGGGCGCGTGTGGTGCCGACGGCGTTGGCGATCGTGGCGGTCGGACTGACGACGTTGGCGCTCGCCCCGGTGACCGCGGTCGCCCTGCTGGGTGCTCTGTTGAGCGGGTCGGGATTCCTGCTCGGCGTGACCGGTACCAACTCGGAGTTGCAGAAGGCGATGCCCGAGCAGCTGCGCGGGCGCGTGATGGCGTGGTGGTCGGTGGCGTTCCTCGGCTGCCGGCCGGTCGCAGCCGTCGTGGACGGCGCGGTCGCCGACCTGACCGACGTCCGTGTCGCGATCGGCGTCGCCGCCGCTGTCGCCCTGTCGGCCTCCCTGATCGGCCTCCGCCGAGGTTTCACGACAGCCTGACGAACAGATGGTGTCGGATACCTCCTGTCGGTTGCGGCGCGTGCTGGCATGCACGTCCGGACAGGAGGTATGCGACACCATCTGTCTGGTGCGCTGCGCTGCGCCGCGGTTCAGCGGCGCTCGTAGATGCCGCGGACGTATGCGGCCTGGCCGACGTGCTGGAGATCGTCGGAGATCACACTCGCCAGCCGAACCCGTGCCGTGACCGGCGGGTTCCAGCGCTCGTCGACCACCCGGTCCCAATCGTCGTGTTCGGCGTCGTCGAGCCAGGACAGCGTGCGGTCGGTGACGGCGTCGAGGTACTCGACCAGTGCCTCACGGCTCTCCGGCACGAGCGCGGCGACGTCGTCGGAGGTGTCGCCGTAGCCGATGCGCGTGTCGTCGTCCGACAATCCGAAGCGACGCGCCCACGCATCGGAGGTCCAGATCTGATCGTGGTCGGCGATGCCCGCCACGTGGTCGTCCTGGACGCGCGCCAGATGCCAGACCAGCCAGGCGATCGTGTTGGCGTCGGGGTCGGGCCGCCACGTGAGCGCCTCGTCGGGGAGCCCGTCGAGCACGTCGAGCGCGAACTCCCGAATGTTCGACACCAACTCCCGCCCCAACCCAACCGTCGTCATGAACCCAGTCTGCACCACATCAACCGGCCGAGTTGCGCACTCGACCTTCTCGACCGCGCAGAACCATCCGGCTCGCTGAGTCGGGATCGGATTCGTTCCTCGCACGGCGCGACGAACCCGAGCAGCCTCTTGGCTGCGAGCGGTGAGGCGGAACGCGCGAGGGGCGGATCCGGACCGACTCAGACGTCGAAGTTGACGCCTTGGGCGAGAGGGAGGTCGCGGCTGTAGTTGACGGTGTTGGTCTGGCGGCGCATGTAGCCCTTCCAGGCGTCGCTACCCGACTCGCGCCCACCGCCGGTCTCCTTCTCGCCGCCGAACGCTCCGCCGATCTCGGCGCCGGACGGTCCGATGTTGACGTTGGCGATGCCGCAGTCGCTGCCGGCCGCACCGACGAAGGTCTCCGCTTCGCGCAGGTCGGTCGTGAAGATCGACGACGCCAACCCTTGCGGTACCGAGTTGTGGAGCTCGATCGCCTCGTCGAGGTCGTCGTACGCCATGGCGTACAGGATCGGCGCGAACGTCTCGCTGCGGACGAGGTCGGTCTGCGCGGGCATCGTGACGACAGCGGGGCGCGCGTAGTACGCATCGGGTGCCTGGTCGACGAGGGCGCGTTCGCCACCGGCGACGACGGTGCCGCCGTCGGCCGTGGCCGTCTCGAGCGCGGCCTGCATGCGGTCGAACGAGCCACCGTCGATGAGCGGTCCGACGAGGGTGCCGTCGGCGAGCGGATCACCGATCGGCAGCGACGTGTACGCGGTCGCGATCTTGTCGACGAGTTCGTCGTGGATCGAACGGTGCACGATCAGTCGACGCAGCGACGTGCACCGCTGTCCGGCGGTGCCGGCGGCCGAGAAGACGATGCCGCGCAACGCGAGGTCGAGGTCGGCCGACGGGGCGACGATCGCCGCGTTGTTGCCGCCGAGTTCGAGGATCGCCCGACCGAAGCGGCCGGCGACGACCGGGGCGACCTTGCGACCCATCGCGGTCGAGCCGGTGGCCGACACGATCGGGACGCCGTCGTGGGCGGCGAGGTCGGCCCCCTGCTTGCCGCCGCCGAGCACGACTTGGAGCAGGTGCTCGGGTGCGCCGCACTCGCGCGCCGCCTGCCGGAACATCGCAGCGCAGGCCAGCGCGGTCAGGGGTGTCTTGTCGCTCGGTTTCCAGATGACCGGGTCGCCCGCGACCACGGCGAGCGCGGCGTTCCACGACCACACCGCGACGGGGAAGTTGAACGCCGAGATCACGCCGACCGGACCCATCGGGTGCCAGGTCTCCATCAGGCGATGCCCCGGGCGTTCGGACGCGATCGTCAGACCGTGCAGTTGGCGCGACAGGCCGACGGCGAATTCACAGATGTCGATCATCTCCTGGACCTCGCCGAGGCCTTCGGAGCGGATCTTGCCGGCCTCGATCGACACCAGTTCACCCAGCTGCGACTTGTGTTCGCGCAAGAGTTCACCGAGCCGTCGCACGACCTGTCCGCGTACGGGCGCCGGTGTGGTTCGCCACACCGCGAACGCGTCGTGGGCGCGGTCGACGGCGGCGGCGACGTCACCGGCCGCACCTGCCGTGCCGAGCGATCCGCCGGTGATCGGGGTGCGGGCGGTCTGGTCGCCGTCGGTCAACTTGGCGCCGCAGGCGGCGAGCAGATGTCCGGTCCGCGTGAGGAGGTCGTCGTGCTGGGGAAGTGAGCTCATGAGTCGTCCTGGTCGTTGGTCGTTCGTGTGCGTCGTCGTTCGTGCCGGTCGTGTGCCTGCTGATCGTCGCAGTGGGGATCAGCCCGGTGTGGATGGCGTGGGTGGTGTCGGAGACCTCCGGCGGGGTTGGGGAGCGTCAGGGGCAGACGCGTACCGGAGGTCTCCGACACCGGAACGCGTCAGCGGGTGACAGCTTCGCAGGCGTCGGCGATGATCGCGAGCGCGCGGTCGCAGTGGGCCTCGGTGATCACGAGCGGCGGTGCGAGGCGAACGCCGCGCTTGCCGCAGGTGAGCGAGAGCACGCCGCGCTCGAAGCACGCCTGTTCGAATGCGACGGCCATGTCGTGATCGACGAGGTCGAAGCCGATCATGAGGCCTCGACCGCGTACCTCACCGATGATCGGGAAGCGCTCTTGCAGGGAGCGCAGGCCGGCGAGCAGCTGCTCGCCGCGTGCGGCAGCGTTGGCCGCCAGTTCGGACTCGACGAGGTCGAGCGTGGCGATCGCCGCCGCGCACGCGACCGGGTTGCCGCCGAAGGTCGAGCCGTGCTTGCCGGGCGCCCACTGCATGATCGTGTCGCGGGCGATGATCGCCGACAGCGGCATGCCGCTGGCGAGCCCCTTGCCGGCGGTGATGATGTCCGGGACGACGCCGTCGTGCTCACACGCCCACATCGTGCCGGTGCGGCCGATACCCGACTGCACCTCGTCCATGACGAGGAGGATGCCGTGTCGGTCACACAGGTCGCGCAGTGCCTGCAGCCAGCCGGCGGGCGGCACGATGTAGCCACCCTCGCCCTGGATCGGCTCGACGAAGATCGCGGCGACGTCACCGGGTTCGGTCATGTGCTGGAACAGCACCTGCTCGATGTACTCGGCGCCGGTGAGCTCGCCGTCGAACGCGAACGGTGCGTGGTACGAACCGGGCGTGACGATGCCGAACCCGCTGCGGTACTTGGCCTTCGACGAGGTGAGCGACAGGCTCCCGAGGCTGCGACCGTGAAACGCTCCGTAGAACGCGATCACGTTGGGACGGCCGGTGTGGTGGCGGGCGAGCTTGAGCGCTCCCTCGACCGCCTCGGTGCCGGAGTTGGCGAGGAAGACCCGCGCGTCGCCCATGCCGTCGGGGACGCTGCGTGCGAGGCGCTCGACGAGTTCGGCGTGGGTGGGATGGTAGAAGTCGCTCGAGCAGTAGTGGAGGCAGGCGTCGACCTGGGCGTGGATCGCCGCGTTGACCTTCGGATGGTTGTGACCGGCGGCGTTGACGGCGATCCCGGCGTTGAAGTCGAGGAAGCGGTTGCCGTCGACGTCTTCGATCACGGCACCGTCGCCGCGGGCCACGACGAGCGGATAGACGCGTGTGAGCGACGGGCTGGAGTAGCGCTCGTCCTGTTCGATCACGGCGCGGGCGCGGGGCCCGGGCAGCTCGGTGACGATGTGCGGGTCGTGCTGGATCGGTGTGTCGACGGCCGTCATGCCCGACATTCTGGCAGGTGCGTTCCAGCTTGTCACGAAGCGTGGAACAAACGTTACGCAAACCGACGGAACGCCGGATCGAGGCCCACGGCCGGCGATGGGCCAGTAGGGTCGGCGCGGTGAGACGACACCTTTCGATCTTCGCTGCCGTCGCCGTGAGCGTCGCACTGGCAGCGTGCGGCGGTGGGTCCGACGAGGTGACGAGCTCCACCACCGCCCCGACCACGGTCGAGACGACCAGCGCCCCCACGACGGTTGCGCCGACGACCGCCGCGCCGACCACTCCCGCACCCACCAGCGCACCTCCGACCACGGCACCGCCCACCACGGCGCCGCCGGCGACCGCACCGCCCACCACCGCACCGCCCACCACGGCGTCGCCGTCCACCGCACCTCCGACCACGGCGCCGCCGTCGCCGCCGGTGGAGAACCCGGCGACCTTCTTCGCCACGACCGATCTCGGTCTCGTCGAGGTCGACGTGGCGACGGGCGACGTGGTCACCACGATCGACGACTTCTTCAGCGGCGACGGCCTGTTCCGGGGTTACCTCCGGCTCACCCCCGATCGCAGCACCCTGTACTTCGCCGAGGGGTACGAGGACTCCTGGTACGCCTGCGAGAGTTCGGTCGGATCGATCGGGTCGATCGAGGTCGCGTCCGGTGCGATCGAGCAGATCGGCATCGGCACCGCACCCGAGTTGAGCCCCGACGGCGCCTCCCTGATCCACATCGACTCCGAGACGTGCCTCCCCGACCCCGAACAGCCCGACCTGTGGGTGCTCACCCCGTACGACCGCGCCGTCGTCCGCGACCTGGCGACCGGTGAGGAGGTCGAGTTCGTCACCGCGACGCCGCCCGATGCCTACGACGCCGCGACGTCGGTGCGCTGGGCCGACATGCACGACGACGGATCGGTGTTCGTTCAGCTCGGCTCGGGCGACGTGCACCGCATCCCCGCCGGCGAAACGGGCGCGATCCAGGACTTCCCGGTCGTGTTCACCACCGACGCGTCGCCGTGGGAACTCGTCGGTGACCGTCTGGTCGCCACGATCTTCGGTGCCGAGGGCAGCAGCGACCTGATGTCGATCGACGTCACGACCGGCGACGCGACCCTGCTCGCATCGGCCGAGGTGTACATGGCGGTCGGGGTGGGCGACGCCGGCCAGCTGATCGCCGTCGCCGACAGCGAGATCACCGTTCAACCCGACGTCGACCTCACGATCATCGACTTCCCACCCGACGGCTACTACTACGACCTCGACTGGTGACCTGTGTCGAATTGTGCCAGGCACCATTCGACACTCGTCTCGGCAGACGTAGCGTGGATGCCATGTCCGTCGTGAAGATCAACGCCATCGAAGTACCCGAGGGAATGGGCGACCAGCTCGAAGCGCGGTTCGCCGCACGGGCGGGCCAGGTCGACCAGCAGCCCGGATTCGAGGAGTTCATGCTGCTCCGCCCCGTCAGCGGCGACGACCGCTACTTCGTCGTCACCCGCTGGGAGTCGGAGGAGGCGTTCCAGAACTGGCGCAACGGCCAGGCGTTCCAGCACCAGCACCAGAACACCCACGACGACGACGGCAAGGGCGAGGCGAAGCCACAGCACCCGGTCGCCAGTGGCGCGAGCCTGCTCGAGTTCGAGGTTGTCTCGCTGACCCAGGCCTGAGGCCGACCGGTCCGGGTCTTCCCCTGTCGGCGGCGCCGCGGAACGTTCGGAACACTTCGCGTCACTCCACCCATCGGCCGGGTCCGCCTCGTAGCCTCCTATAACCGTGGCACTGATCGTCCAGAAGTACGGCGGCACCTCGGTCGCCGATCCCGATCGCATCCGCGCCTGCGCGGACAATGTGGCGATCACCCGCAAGCGCGGCAACGACGTGATCGTCGTCGTGTCGGCGATGGGCAAGGCGACCGACAACCTGATCGCCCTCGCCGACTCGGTGGCGACCAATCAGTCGGGACGCGAGATGGACATGCTGCTCACCACCGGCGAGCGCCAGACCGCCGCGCTGATGACGATGGCGCTGCTCGACCGCGGCATCGACGCCATCAGCTACACCGGCAGCCAGGTCGGGATCATCACCGACACCTCCCATCGCAAGGCCAAGATCGTCGAGGTCAAGGGTGACCGTGTGCGGCAGTCGCTGCAGGAGGGCAAGGTGTGCGTGATCGCCGGCTTCCAGGGCGTCAGTACCGACAAGGAGATCACGACGATGGGTCGGGGTGCGTCCGACCTCACGGCGTCGGCCCTGGCGCAGGCGATGGAGGCCGACGCCTGCGAGATCTACACCGACGTGACCGGCGTGTTCACCGCCGACCCGCGCATCGTGCCGCAGGCCCGCAAGCTCGCCAGGGTCCACTTCGACGAGATGCTCGAGATGGCAGGCGCCGGGTCGAAGGTGCTCGCGCTCCGCTCCGTCGAGTTCGCTCGCAACCATGATGTCCCCCTCCACGTGCGTTCCGCCTTCACCTGGGAACAGGGCACGTGGGTGACCAACGAGGAGCCCTCCGTGGAAGATCCGATCATCTCCGGCGTCGTCACCGACATGACCGAAGCGAAGGTCACCGTGCTCGGTGTGCCCGACCGGCCGGGCATCTCGGCGGCGCTGTTCGAGCCGCTCGCCGCGGCGAACGTCAACGTCGACATGATCGTGCAGAACACGTCCACTGAGGGGACGACCGATATCAGCTTCACGATGCCGATGGCCGACATGGCCCAGGCCGAGTCGATCGTGCAGCGCATCGCCGACGAGATCGGCGCCAACACCGTCACCCACGACGACGACATCGCCAAGGTGTCCTTGGTCGGCGCGGGCATGAAGTCGTCGCCCGGCATCGCCGCCAAGATGTTCCGCGTGCTCGCCGACGAGGACGTCAACATCCAGATGATCTCGACGTCGACGATCCGGATCTCGGTGATCATGGCCGCCGGTGACATGGAACGCGCCGCCCGCTCGCTCCACACCGCATTCGGCCTCGACTCCGGCGCCGACTACACCGCCCCCCTCCCCGACAGACGGTGACACGCAACATCTGATTTCACGAGCTTGCGCGGTGACGGTCTCCCGATGGTGCGCTTCGTCGTTCGCTGACGGCCCGCCACGTCGAGGGCCAGGGTTGGCTCCGTCCCGGGTTGGTGTCGATCGCGGAAATGGTCGTTGCTCTGGCAGAATCTGGGTATGCGTCGCAGCCAGTTGATCCCGTGGAAGGTCGCGGGACGCGTGTCCGAACGGATGGCGACCGGCGACGACGTGGTGCGCACCACCGGCTGGGTGTTCAACAACGAGACCGGCGAGCAGCTGACCCTCGCCGAGTTCGTCGCCACCGGTGACGACGAGGTGCCGGCGTTCCTCGAGACGTTCGGCCTGCGCGCACCGGAGAACCAACAGAAGACCATGGTCGAGATCGGCGCCGGCATCGGCCGCATGACCTGCGCCTTCACCCGTGAGTTCGGCCAGGTGATCGCCGCCGACCTCGACGCCGGGTTCCTCGAGCGCTGTTACGAGACCGTCGGCCGGTTCGGCAAGATCGAACGACTGACGACGCTCGAGGTCGCCGACGGGCGCACCCTCGACCTGCGCCCCAACGTCGCCGATCTCACCTTCAGCTACATCACCCTGCAGCACTGCAACGAGGACGACGCGCTCGAGCTGTCGTCCGAGGCGGTGCGGGTGACCAAGCCCGGCGGCAAGATCGCGCTCAACTACCGCGCCCCCGCTGCCAGCGACTGGCTGATCGTGCCCCTCGGCGCGGCAGTCCGCGGCTCGTTCCGGATCCCGAAGCTCGGGCCGTGGCTGAGCCAGCGACGGTTCCTCGCCCGCCTGTCGTGGCAGGCGTCGCGACTGCACCCCGACCAGGTGACCGGCCCCTTGTCGCCGCAACTCGCCGGTATCGAGGTCTGGAAGCACCCGAAGTCGAAGCTGCACGCCTACGGCGCCACCATGCGCACCTTCGAAGGCGTCAACCCCCACCACTTCTGGATCGTCGCCACGGTGACGTGAGACGTCACGTCTGATTTCACGGACCCTGTTGGTGACCTGGCTGAGCACTCGGCGTCCGGGTGGTCGAGTCCCACCTTGCTGAGGGTCCGGGTCGGGTGTCGGAGGGTCCGGCGACGGAGTCGACGTTCCGGTTGATCACCCGACCCGGACCCCGTGGGCGCCGCTCACGTAGGCTCGTTGCATGGGGAAGCGTGGGGTCTGGTCCGTACTCGTCGCGACGGCGCTGATCGTTTCGGCGTGCAGCTCGTCGGACGACGAGGGGGCGGGCGATTCGGTCGCGTCCGTCGAGTCGACGCCGGAGACGACGGCGCCTCCCGAGACGACGGCCGCTCCCGAGACCACGGCTGCCCCGGAGACGACGGCTGCACCCGAGACGACGACTCCCGCGACGACCGCTGCTCCCGAGACGACCGCCGCGCCGGCGACGACCGCACCGGCGGGGCCGGACTTCTCGGCGATCGGGCCCGCGGTGCAGACGTTCGTCGACGACAACGCGATGACCGGTGCCGGTCTCGTCGTCGTCGACCGCGAGGACGGCATCGTGCACGAGGAGTACTGGCGCGAGTTCGACGCCGACCGGGTGTCGCTGATCGCGTCGTCGTCGAAGATGATCACCGCCGGCGTCCTGCTCCACCTCGCCGACCAGGGCCTGCTCGACATGGATGCTCCTGTCGCCGACGCCGTCGAGTGGGGCAGCGGCAACCCCGACATCACCCCGGCTCAGCTCGTCTCCAACAGCTCCGGTCTGGTCGGGCTGAACCCGGAGCCCACCTACGCGCCGTACCTGTGCCAGTTCCTGCCCGACCGCGAGATCGAGGAGTGCGCCGCCGAGGCGTTCACCACCCCGGACGACGACGCCGACATCGTCCCGCCAGACACCGAGTTCCGCTACGGCGGTGTCCAGTGGCAGATCGCCGGCGCGGTCGCCGAGGCGGTGTCGGGCAAGACGTGGGCCGAACTGATCGACGAGATCTACATCCAACCGTGCGGCGTCGATTCGCTCGGCTACAACAACCACTGGCTCTCCGCCGGCGGCTTCGAGTACCCGACCGACCTCGACCTCGCCGCGTTGGCGCCGACCGAGAACCCCCATATGGAGGGCGGCGCCTACATCGACCCGCCCGACTACGCCGCCCTGCTCCTGATGCACCTGCGCGACGGCGAGTGCGACGGCGGTCAGGTGCTGTCACCCGAAGCCGTCGCCACCGCCCACGCCGACCGCGTCGCCACCTACGGCGACGCCGGTGGCCCCGACGTCGGCTACGGCATGGGATGGTGGGTCGAGCGCGACTCCACCCGCATCCACGACGCCGGCGCCTACGGCTCGTTCCCCTGGCTCGACGTGGCGAACGGCTACGGCGCCTACTTGGTGGTCGAGGACGGCGGTGGGGTGGGCGCCGCGTTGTACGGCGAGGTCGTCCCCCTCGTCGAGGCGGCGATGGGCGTCGGCTGACGCGCGTAACCGTGCGACGTCCGGTCGGTGCCCAGCGTTAGCCTTTCGAACATGCGCGTCGGCATCGTTGGAGCAACAGGTCAGGTCGGTGGCGTCATGCGCCGCCTGCTCGAAGAGCGGGACTTCCCGGTCGACGAGATCCGCTACTTCGCCTCGTCCCGGTCGGCGGGCACGACCCTGCCGTGGAAGGGCACCGACGTCACCGTCGAAGACACCGAGACCGCCGACCCGTCCGGTCTCGACATCGCACTCTTCTCAGCCGGGGCGACCGGGTCGCGTGCGTACGCCCCGAAGTTCGCCGCCGCCGGCGCGACCGTGATCGACAACTCGTCCGCGTTCCGGATGGACCCTGACGTGCCGCTCATCGTCAGCGAGGTCAACGGCCACCTCATCCGTCAGACGCCGAAGGGCATCATCGCCAACCCGAACTGCACGACCATGGCGGCGATGCCGGTCCTCAAGCCCCTCCACGACGAGGCCGGACTCACCCGACTGATCGTCTCGTCGTACCAGGCGGTGTCGGGCGGCGGACTCGCCGGTGTCGACGAACTCGACAAGCAGGCCCGTCAGGTGGTCGATCGGGCCGCCGAACTCACCCACGACGGTGCCGCCATCGAGTTCCCGACCCCCGAGAAGTTCGCCAAGCCGATCGCGTTCAACGTCCTCCCGCTCGCCGGCTCGATCGTCGACGACGGTCTCAACGAGACCGACGAGGAGAAGAAGCTCCGCAACGAGAGCCGGAAGATCCTCGACATCCCCGATCTGCTGGTGTCGGGCACGTGCGTGCGCGTCCCGGTCTTCACCGGTCACTCGCTGTCGATCAACGCCGAGTTCGCGAACCCGATTTCGCCCGAACGCGCCTACGAGGTCCTCGGCGCCGCCGAGGGTGTCGTCGTGAGTGAGGTCCCGACCCCGCTGGAGGCCGCCGGCCAGGATCCGTCGTACGTCGGGCGCATCCGCACCGACCCCGGCGCCCCGGAAGGTCGCGGGCTGGCGTTGTTCGTCAGCAACGACAACCTCCGCAAGGGTGCCGCGCTGAACACCATCCAGATCGCCGAACTGTTCCTCGCCTGAACACTCGTCGGCCGCGGCGACCCGTGAGCGTCGCGTCGGACGCGTCGGACGTCTGGCCTAGGCTCCGCAGGCGTGTCCCGGTCGATTCCGATCCTCGTGGCGTCCCTGCTCGCACTGGCCGGCATCGGGGCGCTCGCTGCCTGGAGCAACGGTGACGATCGGGCCGGCGACGCTGCATCGGTGACGGTTCCGGCCGTGCCGGTCGTCTCGACCCTGCCGGAGGTGCCGATCGAGTCGTCCACGACGTCCACGATCCCCGCCGACTGTGCGATGTCGGTCCGGCTCGACCTCGGCGTCGTCGACGAGCAGGTCGCGTGCCTCGAGAGCCGGCTCGTCGCCGCCGGCGTGTTCACCGGCGAGCCCGACCACGTGTTCGACGAGTCGACGGACGCGGCCGTCCGGGCCTTCCAGTCGGCCAACGACCTGTTCGTCGACGGGATCGCCGGTCCGACGACGGCCGGCGTGCTCGGCAACTGGACCGGTGGGCGTGTCACGCCGGCCGACCCCGACACCTGCCCCGACACGGGTCGAGCGGCGGTCATCGATCGGGCCCATCAGCGAACCTGGTTGTGTGACGGCGGCGAGGTGACGAGGGAGATGCCGATGACGTCGGCGATCACCCAGCCCGACCCGGGCACGTACGAGGTGTACGCCAAGGATTTGCGCTCGTGGTCGAACATCGGCGACGAGGTGTCGACGATGACCCACTTCGTCGCGTTCACCCACGGCAAGTACCAGGGCGCGCGGATCGCGTTCCACAGCATCCCGACGTGGGCGAACGGCGACTACGTGCAACCGCTCGATTCGGTCGGTGATCCGTCGATGCACGGCGACTCGTCCGGCTGCATCCGAGTCCTCCCCGACGACGCCGTCGCGATCTGGGACCACCTCGCCATCGGCGACACCGTCACCGTCGTCTCTTGACCGCCCCGGTGATGCTGCGCGCTACGGCGTGAGGCCGGACCACCAGCCCGGGAAGTTGTCGTTGACGGTGGTCGGATCGTCGTTGCCGGTGAGTGCGGCCACGGCGGCCATGATGTCGGCCTCGAGGTCCCAGCCGACGGAGTTCGTCTCCTCGTAGTGATCGTCGGTCTCGTCGAACGCCTGGCCGTACTTGCACGACCCTGCGACCGCTTCGGCTGCCGCGCCGTAGCCGGCGAGGAGTGACGGATCCTCGGTGATCGCCTTGCAGGTCGCACCCGCCACACCGTCTGGGTACTCGATCGCGCCGGCGTCGTAGAGCGCCTGGCACGTGCCTGGACCGGCGAGCTCATCGGCGACGCAGTACACCCGGTAGTCCGACAGCGGGACCGCATAGCCGAGCTCGTCGTTGCCGAGCCCGACGGCCCACCGATACTCGTCGCTCATCCGGTTCTTGACGAACCCGGATGTCTCGTACTCGGTGCCCGCGGCGTGGAGCGTCAGTTCGTCCTGGTGCCACAGTTCGGGATTCGCGTGGTACCCGGCCGGGAGACCGATCGTGGTTTCGGGCCCGACCTCGGCGGGGAGCCACATCGTGCCGACCGGTCCGATCCGGAGGTAGGCGACGTGCGACCTCGTGTGGTCACCGACGCGTACGGCCCCGAGTACGGGGTCGGCGGTGCTGGCGAGCGCGTCGCCGGTGCAGGTGTCGTCGTTCTTCGGCCCGGGCGCCGGACACGTGTACAACTCGGCGGGCAAGTGGCCGAGCGAG
>NZZV01000201.1 GCA_002698945.1 Acidimicrobiaceae bacterium | reverse complement strand
CGCCGATGCCGTCGATGGTGACACCGGTGCGGGCGCGGCTGTCCCAGATCCGGCCGGGCACCAACGACTCGAACCCCGACGACAGTGTGATCGACAGCGAGTCGACCGCCGCAGGTGGCTGACGACGCAGCAGCGCGACGACACGCGACGCATCGCTGCCCATGGCGAGGCCCACCCTCGAGTTGGACTCCCGAACCGGGTCGCCGATCGTTCTGCCGTCGGCGGCGAGTTGGCGGATGTTGCCGTTGATGTCGGCGAACACCCAACCGCCGTCGCCGGTCGCGACGAGGTCCGACGGCTGGGTGCTGCTGGTCGTCACGAGGACGGGGTCGCCGATGCGGGCTCCGGTGGCCGTGAACCGGTGGGCCAGAAGTCCACTGGGGTCGGCCGACGATGGAGCGACCGCGGTAACGAGGTAGGAGCCGGTCTCGGGATCGGCTGCGGCGACCTGTCCCGCCTGGCCGTCGATGCTCATCACATTGCCGGTGGGTGCGCCATCGGGGCCCAGGACGCGGACCGACGTGGTGAAGGGCGACAGCTGGTCGTCTCGACGGGCCCAGGTCACGATGTAGCCGCCGGACTGGGGGTTGGCGGCGAAACCGAGTTGGAAGTTCCACGTACCGATCGTCGGCGAGACGACCTGTGACCCCGTGACGTCGAGATTCTCTGCCAGTCTCCACGAGCGGACCTGCATCGTTCCCGACGAGAGACCTGCTCCGCAGTTCGGCGGGTCGTTCAGGGACGCGGAGTAGCGACCCACCATCATGTACCCGCCGGTCAACGGATCGGCCTCGATCCGTGGCATGTCGAATGAGCAGAAGTAGCTGGAGCTCCCGGGCTCATACGGGGTGAGCTGGACCTGGCCGCCGACGGGCTGGCCGGTGGCCGACACCCGATGACCGAACAGCAGGGCGATGCGACCCTTGGGGACGGTGACGTTGCTATCGCGACTGCCCACCCAGACGACGGCGTACTCCTTCGCCACGGGGTTGTAGGTGACTTCCGGCGACGGTCTCAGGTTGCCGTCGCTGTCCGAGAGGACGGTCATCAGGCCGACGGCAGACCCCAGTGGTCGACCGTCGGCGTCGAGGCGGCGGGCCCACACCTGAATATCAGCCCCGGCGGCGTTGTGGGACCAGACGGCGAGGAACTCGTCGCGGTCGGGGTTGTAGGCGATGGCGTTCTCGCTGCCGATGACACCGTCGCCATAGCCGGCAATCTGTACCGGTTCGCTCTCGACCGACGGTGCCGCCGCAGTCGGTGCGGCCGGCGCGGCCACGATCGAGGCAACGATCATGGCCAACAACCCGACGATCGCAGCGATGGGCCTCGCTCCCATTCGTCCAGTTCCGCGTGCACGTCGCTCCGTCACTTTGCATCGACCTCCCGAGTCGCCGGCGCGGCCGGCCGCCGCACGTCCCAGTGCACGGTACGGGAGCGTGGTAACAGCTCGGTAACAGCTCCCCGGGACGCCGGGGAGCCCGGTGTGCGGAATCGGTGTCCGGCCGGCCGTGGAGGAGGCGGCGAACTCGACGGTCCGTTCGTCGGCGACCCCTATGATGGCGATCACTCCCGTGGAGGTGCTGTGCGTTCGTTCAAAGCCGATCCGCCATCGCGGAGGCGAACTGTCGAGGGTGAGGTGCGGCCAGGCCGTCGATGGGAGCAGGGGTCGTGACCGGCGTCGGCAACACGACCCCCGAACCCCGGCCGATCGCGCTCGGGCTGCGGGAGAACCTGGCCCAGTTCCTCCTGCTCGTCGGGGTCAACGCCCTGGTCGGCGGCATGATCGGCCAGGAACGAACCGTCCTGCCGCTGTTGGCGGAGGAGGAGTTCGGGCTCACTGCGTTCACGTCGACGCTGACGTTCATCGCCGCGTTCGGCATCGTGAAGGCCGGCACCAACTTCTTCGCCGGCACCCTGTCCGATCGCTACGGCCGCAAGCCGGTGCTGATCGCCGGCTGGCTGATCGGCATCCCGGTGCCGCTGCTGCTCATGTGGGCACCCACATGGGGCTGGGTGATCTTCGCCAACGTTCTGTTGGGCGTGAACCAGGGGCTCACCTGGTCGACCACGATCATCATGAAGATCGACCTCGTCGGCCCCGCCAAACGTGGCCTGGCGATGGGCTTCAACGAGGCAGCCGGCTACATCGCCGTCGCCCTCACCGCGCTGGCCACCGGGTTCATCGCTGAGGAGTACGGGCTGCGGCCCGAGCCGTTCTACTTGGGACTGGCGTTCGCCGCGCTCGGTTTGGGCATCTCGACGTTGTTCGTCCGTGAGACCCACGCCCACGCCGCCCACGAAGCTGCGGGCCACGTCACCAAGGGTGACCACCTCCACGGCGAACTCACCACCGGCGAGATCTTCAGGCTCACCTCGTTCGAGGAGAAGGCGCTGTCGTCGGCGTCGCGGGCCGGCCTGGTCAACAACCTCAACGACGGGCTCGCCTGGGGCCTGCTGCCGCTGTACTTCGCCGCGGCCGGGCTGTCGGTGGGCCGGATCGGCATCCTCGCCGCGCTCTATCCGCTCGTGTGGGGTCTCGGCCAGCTCGTCACCGGCGGCCTGTCTGACCGCATCGGCCGCAAGCCCCTCATCGCGGGCGGGATGCTCGTGCAAGCCGTCGCCCTCGGCCTGTTCGCGGCGACGGAGGGCTTCTTGATCTGGGCGGTCGCATCCGCGTTGATCGGCGTCGGTACCGCGATGGTGTACCCGACGCTGCTCGCTGCGATCGGCGACGTCGCCCACCCGAGCTGGCGGGCGCGGTCGGTCGGCATCTACCGGCTGTGGCGCGACGGCGGCTTCGCCGTCGGCGCCCTCCTCGCCGGTGCCCTCGCCGACGCGTTCGACATCACCGTCGCGATCTGGGCGATCGCCGCACTCACCGCCGCTTCGGGCATGGTGGTCGTCGTGCGCATGTACGAAACCCACCCCCGCCGTCCTGGGGGAGCCTCCGACGGTGCCGAGGGAAATCGACCTGTCACGAAGCGCGAGGCTGGGTCGTCGGAGTGAGCGACCAGTCCGGATGTCGGACGCGACTGATGAAAGCAGGACCTCGTGAACCAACGATTGAACTTCGCCACGGCGGCGCCGGAGCTCTACGAGCACTTGTCGGCACTCGATCAACTCATCGGCGAGCACATCGAGCACTCGTTGTTCGAACTGGTGAAGTTGCGAGCCTCGATCATCAACGGGTGTGCGTTCTGCGTCGACATGCACAGTGCCGACGCATTGAAGGCGGGCGAATCGACGGCCCGGCTGTTCGGTCTCGCCGCATGGTGGGAGACGCCGCTCTACACGCCGAGGGAACGAGCGGCGCTCGCGCTGACCGATGCGGCCACGGAGTTCGGCGGCCGTGGCGTGCCCGACGACGTGTACGAGGCAGCCAGCGCCGAGTTCGACGACGAGGCGTTGACCTACCTCGTCGCGGCGATCGGGATGATCAACTTCTGGAACCGGATGGCGATCACGTTCCAGACCACGCCGAGGAGCGCGCGTGGTGGTCGGTGAAGTCGTCCAGCGCGCGACGCTCGCCTATCTCACGCTGAGCGGTCTGCTCGTCGGTGTCTGGGCGACACTCTTTCCCCAGTCGTTCTACGACGACTTCCCGGGCCTGGGACTGGTCTGGGTCGCCGTCGACGGCCCGTACAACGAACATCTCGTCCGTGACGTCGGGCAGCTCAGCCTGGCAATGTCGGTGGTGAGCGGCGTCGCTGCGTTCACGATGGTGGCGGTGCTCGTGCGCGTCGCCGCCGCGGCGTGGTTGGTGAATGCCGTTCCACACTTCGTGTACCACCTCCGCAACCTCGAGGTGTACGACACGTTCGATCAGGTCGGCAACGTGCTCAGCCTCGGCCTGCTCGTCGCCCTCCCGGTCGTCGTGCTCGTGCTGTCGTTCCGCCCACCTCGCTCCGCCGACGTGTGATTCGAGACCGTGCGTCGTTCTGGGATGGCCGCCGGAGTGCTGGAGCCACAACGACACGAGAGGTCCGAATCGCGTCAGCAGAATCAGGGCCTGCGTTCTGCCGGAGCCAGAACGTCATCTCACGTCATCTCACGTCGTCGTGGCTCCAGCAAACTGCGAGCAGATTGGCCGTCCGCCCTGCGGCCGCCGTGCTGCTCGGTGACACTCTGCGCACTGCTGACCGCCCGATCACGCGCGACCCTGCGGAAGCCCGCCGCGCGGGGTGCCACCGCGGGAGGTTCTACGAATGAGGCATCCACTCGACAGCAAATGCCTCTTCGTGGGGGATTCGTTGATTCCGTAGCCCTTGTGCCGTAAGGGTCTCGGCGACTGGTCGCTCTGGCTATCACACCGGTCGGGTGCGTTGTTCACACGCGGTCCAGCCCAGATGTTCAAGCCGAACATGCCGAATCAGTCGGGGAACTCATCTCCCAGGATGATCCGCCACAACCGCTTCGCCTCCGAATGATCTCCTACGGACTCTGCGGCGAGCGCCCGGTCGGCCCGGTCGCGAGCTGACGCGAGGGCCTGGCCAGTTGCGATCTCCTGCTGCAAGGTCATGGACGCTGCGAGGTCGCCGCTCTGGCCGCCGGGATCGTCGACGTGCAGATACCCACCCGCATGCTCGAAGAAGAGAGCAAGTTGCTTGCGGCGGTTGTCGCCGAGAGACCTGAACACGGTCGCGACGATGGTCTCAAGGTGGTAGGAGCTGAAGTGGGAGGAGTGAGCCTTGTTCCACTTCTTTACAAAGCGGACGAGTCTCCGAAGGTCACCTCCGAGTGATCGTTGCCGTTCGAGGAACCACCGGTTGGCTCTCAAGGGACTCGTCTTGATCCAGGTGCCGTCGCCCGCCGGCAACCAGAAGGTGTCCTCGTCCTCAAAGAACACTGGTGCCACGTCGACGTGACCACCGGACTCAAAGAACACACGAACGGCCTGGCCGCGAGCACCGACCTGTTTCGTCTCGACTCCGTCATACGCGTTCCGAACCCGGTACAGGAAGGCCTTGGAGTCGTTCTGGTACTTCACCCATGCGTCCCGTTCGTTCGAGAACCGTGCGAGAACGTCAGTATCCGTGAAAGGGCGCACGACCGTATTCTTGTTTGAGGCCGAGCCGATGAGATCTGACCGCAGGAACGGCATGTCGGACGTACTCGGGAAGCACTCGCGCAAGTTCTCTTCAACGCTGCGTTGCCGCGCAGGAACGAGCACTTCACGTTGATGCTTTGTCGCAGCGATCGAGCTGTTGAACTCGTCGAATGCCTGCGCTGTCGTCAGATCACCCACGGCTGGTCACATCCTTCTCCGTACGTCTTGAGCGAGGTCGTCTGCTCCGGCGGTCATGGCGCGTTCGTTGCTTGGACGTGTCTGCCGGTACAGGAACTCTGGGACCAACGGGACGTGTCGTCGCAGGCTCAGGATCTCGTCCTGGAACCGTCGATGATCGGCGTCCTCGTTGGAATCGATGGGCAACTCGTCCAACGCCTCGACGATCGATCTCGTGAGCCGTTGATAGGACTCCCGAGCCCTCTGTGCCTCAACTCGAAGGTCGACTACATCCAATGTTGACGGCAGAATCGGCAGGAGCGAGCCTACGAGCACCTCAGCGAACGTCGCGCTTCGAGCGACTGCTATCGCGCTCATCACGACGGCCCACACGGCAAGCGCAGCTGGCCAAAGTTGAGCATGTTTGAGCTGCAGGCGCGCGCTGTACATCGTGTTCGAACGTTGGCAGATGAGTACTGCTGCGGCCGGTGGGGTGTCAGCTGCGATCGAGTACCAGTCTCTAAGTTTCTCCTCTTCGACACGCTCCATGAAGCCCGGCCCGGCGGCGTCTTCGATGGCCTCCGGTTCGGGTGGTTGCCATACGAGCGTGTTTGGCGTCAGGCCGAGCACCCGTATGTCGAACAGCTCCTGAACACCCGCTGCCCGGTCCTTGAGTGTCTCGACCTCACGTCGGATGAGGGTGCGGGTAAGAAACAGCCATAGTCCAGTGACCGCAGCGACCCACGGCGCTGCTCCGGGAGTGGCGGCTGTGACGATCGGTCCGCCGACGGCGAGCACGGAGACGGCCACCACGTGAGCAGCGTTGAGCCGTTTGGCGGTGCGATAGATCCGACGCTGTGCCACCAGCAGGCGCAGATTGTCCCCCGTGTTCTGAAGGCTTTGGATTGTCTCGCCTGAGTTCATCCCGCGTCACCGTACGGAAGGGGTGCCACAGCCGAGCGGCAAACTCGCGGACAGCAGCGACCCTCCGCCGAGCGCGCTGGCGTCATGGCACTGCGAGCGATGGATCGCCAAGCGGGTGGGTAGTGCTATCGAAGAACTCGATGCTCGCCTGCGGAAAGAGGTTCGATACCTCCGCTTGTCGAAGATCGACGGCTTGTTGGCTCGATGGGTAGATCGCGTAGGCGATGTTGCGTGTCGGGTCCTCCCGAATCGCGCGAATCAGGTGTGTGTCAGCGCCACCCAACCCTTGGCCGAAGACGACGAGCGGGCCGTCAGTCGATGCAAACGTGCGGTATGCATGCTCGAGGTAGTCCGAGCGATGGATCGCCCTTCGCTTCTGCTTCCAGCTGCCCTCGCTTACGAACAGCGGTATTCGGCCACCTGATGCAAAGCTCTGCAGCAAGTTGGCGCCGGTGTTGGTTCGCTTTCTCGTCTCACCGGCGGGGCCCCAGTAGAGATGCAATCCGCCGTGGAGCCAGTAGACGAGCGTCTTGTCGCCGAACCGCTCAGTGTTGAGGGAGTCAAAGGCGTTCTGGTGGTTCCAGAAGAGATCTCCGAAGCCGGCTCCGGGCGGATCCCCGGAGTTCATCATCGCCCAGTAGATCAACAGGTCGTAGTTGGTCGAGAACACCGTGTCGAAGTCCAGAAGCGCGTCGCGGATCGTATCCAGTCGGTCCTCGTCGTCGACATCCAACCATTCGACGTGGTGATCGTGAACCGCCTCGATCAGGGCATCGCGGATGCTCTCGTAGCGGTCATCGACGTCTTGCGACGCGTGGCCGAGCTGCTCGCAAACCAAAGATGCAGTTCGCAGATGGTTCAGCACCTCTTCAAAGTTCTTGGTTTCCAGCGCATCGAACAGATCAGTGTCATCGACCGTGAGCGGCGCTACTTGGAACAGCGAGTCGTATCCAAAGTCGGACGACACAGCGATGCTGGCACCATTCCCAACGAGAAGTGTGGGCCAGCCGCCGTCGTCGACGTCTGCCCAATCGTCCAGCCCGTAATTTCCCACCGGCCGGGAACATAGCGGAGACGGCGACGGTGGGTTCCGGATTTTCGAGTACCACTATCACCGAGGGTGGCTTGACGTAATGCCCGAACCCGGCACCTGAGTCGTGCCGGCGCAGCATCGCCTCACCGTCCGTGGCCGTGTGTCGCCGGGTCGTTCGAGCGGGGCGACGACGTCGGAGCGGGGACGTGCCGGCTGCAATTACCTGCCAGGAGCAGAGGTGGTTCTCGTTGTCCATCAGCGATGATTCGGCGATGCGAGCGTCGGCAGCGGTCAGGCGTCGGCAGCGGACACCCAGGACTCAGCCCACGGGAGCGGCGCCCGGCTGACGAACAACAACATCTCGATGTCGACCGGGTCGAGGTCGAGGTCGTCGGCCCAGTCGCCGACGAGGCCGAGGTAGCGGGCGTAGGTCGGCGTGCTCCACCGCGTCGCCGAGCAACGCTGCCCGGCGAGGTCGCGGATTGCTCGGCTCACCAGCGCGTCGTGGATCAGCGCGGACGCGCCGTCGCCGCACTGGGGCACGAAGTGCAAGAACTTCGTCGCAAACGCCGGGCCGAGGTACCTGAGGCGGCCGTTGTTCGCGAGAAATCGGTACGCCTCGACGGCGCCCTCGGCCCCCTGGATCTGCGCAGTGCGGCGCAACGACGCCGCCGCGTCCGGGTTTCGGTCCAGGATTCGTCGTGTCCGCCAGGGGCCGTAGCCGACCGAGCCGTATCCCCAGACCATTGCTACGACGAACGCCTCGACGGCAGCGTCGTCGCTGCCGGCGGCAAGCCGGCACGCTGCCGACACGTCGGCTCGACCGATCGGTTCGGGCAGGGCGTTCAACATGGCGGTGTGTTCGGGGAACTTCGCCGTCCACGACGCACGCGGCCACCCGATCGACTTCTGGGCCGGACGCCCGGCGGCGGCCCAACGTTGCCGTAGCTCTCGCAGCGCATCAGGAGCCTTGATCGTCGACGTCGACGTGGTCGCCATGGTGGTCATCATCGCGAACGGTGACCAGGCCGCCGGGCGCCGACGGTGCAAGCGCCGACACCCGGCGGCCAGGTTCACGAACGGACCTCGAGCCAGGCCGGCAGTTCGGTGATGGACCACGTCACCAACGGCGACGACATTTCGGGGGCCGCGAGCCGGGTGTTGGCGAACCGGTCGAGCGGGACGAGACGCACACCGGTGAACTCGTCACCGAAGGTGTTGGCCCCGAGCGCAACGAGGTCGCCGATGTGGATCATCTGCTCGGGTGTGAGTCCGGCGATTGCGTCGACGTCGAGGAGGTCGAACGCGACCTGGTCGGCGCTGGCCCAGACGACGTCGATGGCCACGCCGTTCACGAGGAACCCGATGCCGACGTTGATGCCGTCGGGATGTGTCGCCTCGATCAACCGGGCGCCGGCCGTGACGCCCGTGACGGACGCGCCCCCGCCTGGGTCCGCGACATCAGAACGGGTTCGTAGCGAGCGACCGCCGTTCGAACGGCGTCGTCGAGCGCAGGGATGGGCAGGTCCAGGATTCGCTTCGTCGTGTCCATGAACCGGCACCGTGAACCGATCGCTCCCGGTGTCAGTCGCGGCCATCGACCCCGAGCCCGGAGCCGGACACGTCGACCGATGCAACCTTGCGTGTCGGGACCTGTTGTCGCACGAGCCCGCACGGCGCCAGCTCAGATTGGTACCTCGATGGACAATTTGCCTTGCCTCGTTCCGCGCGTGGTAGAGCATGTTCGATCAGTCATGAGGTGGGAACGATCGACAGCACACGGACGCGCCTGCGTCAGTACGACCGACTCGCTGGAGAGCGCGCGGTGGGCCGGAGCCCCGAGTTCAGCGATGCGGACCCGAGCGGGTGGGCGATGACTGCCGACCTTCCGACCCCGTCAACGCTCGGTGAGGTGACCTGAGTGTTCTGGCGAGTCATCGCAACAATTGGTGCCGCCACGTTCGCATTCGGCGCACTTGACGTGTGGTCGGCCGAGTGCGACCGAGTGGAGTTCGGCGGAGGTCGACGTTCCGTGACTTACACGTGCCTGCCGGGATGGTCCGACGACGGCATGACATCAACGACCGCCGGATTGCTGATGATGCTCGGTGCGATAGCGATGCTCGCCATCGCCTGGGGTCCGTTGATCTACCAGAACCGACAACCGACCTTCTTCCCGACGCCCGAGCCGAGCCCACGATCGAGCACACCGGCGGCTCCCGCCTCGGCATCGATGAACCAGCCAACGGCGGCAACACCGAAGTCCCCGTCAAGGAGCGCTGAGGTGCGAGACGACTACGACGACCAAACAGAGCTGGGTTCGTTCAAGGCCCGAACCCTGGCGCACCCTGTTGACGAGGTTCGCATCTGGTGGAAGCCGGCTCGGACAGTCGGCGTCCTGCGCGTGCAGATCAGCTCCAGCAAGGAAGAGCTCGTCAGGTTTATCCGGAACTCCGATCAGATCGCCCTCGACGGCGCCGGCTACCTGACCCTGGACGACCTCCAATACCGCCTCGCCGACGACCGTAGAAAGGCTGAACAGCTCCTCGACGACATCGACGCCTTCTGTCCCGCTGCCGGCGAAACCGACGACAACGGAAACCTGACTCAGCCCGAGGACGCGACGGCGAGCGACAAGATCGAAAGCGACGGCGACGACGGGTCCGAAGTGTTGGTGCCGGTCGACGATTCGTCGTGGCGGGACCCAGCAACCGTCGAGAGGACGGTGACCGAGGCGCAACGTCGTGAAGCCATCGAGCGACTCCGCGAACTCAAGTCACTTCACGACGAAGGCATCCTCACCGATGACGAGTACCAGCAGAAACGCCAACGCCTCGTCGACATCATCTGACCCGGGCCGGCGGTGCGGAGCCATACCTCGCCGATCTCGGACGGCTTCATTTGGCGTGAGGCCGAGTGGCGCTGCCGCCCGTCGTACGCGTTTGACCCGACACGGACAGTCAGGACCGTTCTGGCCATGTTCCGCACTGAACGAGCGCCAGCGCACCAGACCAACTCGAGCGACATGTACGACGTTCCACGATCTCTGCTGCACCCCTGTGGCACGATGACACCGTGGCGGGCTCCACGATCTCACGCGTCAACGCGCGACCTTACTCCAGCCGACCGACAGCAGGCGTCGGCCACCAACGAGCGCGAATCCGACCCTGCTCCCCGCGCCCGCAACCGAACCGGTGCGAAGGCGGAGGCCCAGCTTCCGCCATCGATGGGCGGATGAACCCCAACGTTTGGAACGATGAACACGACTGAACTCAACGAGGTGCGCAACACGCTGTGGAAAGCAGCGGACGAGATGCGTGCCAACTCGACCCTCGGGCCGGCCGAGTATCGCAGCCCGGTACTCGGGCTGATCTTTCTCGCCTACGCAGAGCACCGCTTCGAGCAGGTTCGCCCCGAGGTGGAGGCGAACGCCTCGGCCCGCCGCCCGGTCACCCCCGACAGCTACAAGGCCCGCTCGGTGCTCTACGTCCCCGACGAAGCCCGTCTCTCCACGCTCGTCGACCTGCCCGAGGGCGATGACATCGGAGCCGCTACCGACCAGGCGATGAAGGCGATCGAGGCGCACAACCCCGAACTCGCCGACGTGCTGCCCCGCGGCTACCAGAAGATGGAGAAGCCGGTCCTCACCCAGCTGCTCCGATTGTTCGCTCCGCTGCCGAGGCAGTTGTCGGGCGATGCCTTCGGGCTGATCTACGAGGACTTCCTCTCGAACTTCGCCGCGGCCGAAGGCAAGGGCGGCGGCGAGTTCTTCACCCCGTACTCGATCGTCAAACTGATCGTCGAGATCATCGAACCGTTCAAGGGACGAGTCTTCGACCCCGCCTGCGGATCGGGCGGCATGTTCGTCCAGAGCGCCCGCTTCGTCGACGAGCACCAAGGCATCGCCAACGACCAGCTCACCGTGTTCGGCCAAGAACAGAAGAGCGTGACTGTGCCGCTCGCCAAGATGAACATGGCCCTCCACGGTCTGAGTGGCCAGATCGCACTCGGGAACAGCTATTACGAAGACGTCCACCACAGCCTCGGCGCGTTCGATTTCGTGATGGCCAATCCGCCTTTCAACGTGGATGGTGTCGACAAGGACCGGCTCGCAGGCGACAAGCGCTTCCCGTACGGCCTCCCCAAGCCCGACAACGGCAACTACCTCTGGATCCAGCTGTTCGCCTCCGCCCTCAACGACCGGGGCAGAGCCGGCTTCGTGATGGCCAACTCGGCAGGTGACGCCGGACACTCCGAGAAGGAGATCCGCCGGCAACTCGTCGAAGACCGCATCGTCGACGTCATGATCGCCGTCGGCACCAACTTCTTCTACACCGTTACCCTGCCCGTCACCCTCTGGTTCTTCGACAAAGCCAAACGCGACACCGAACGGGCCGACCAGGTGCTGTTCATCGACGCCCGCAAGATCTTCCGCCAGATCGACCGAGCCCACCGCGACTTCACCCCCGAACAGATCGACCTGATCGCCAACATCGTCCGCCTCTACCGCGGCGAAGACGCCGAGATCACCGACGACCTCACCCTCGAACAGTTCCCTGACGGCGAGTACGTCGACGTACCCGGCCTGTGCAAGGTCGCCACGGTCGACGAAGTCGAAGCCCAGGGCTGGAGTCTCAACCCCGGCCGCTACACCGGTACCGCCGCCGAGGAAGACGATGGCGTCGATTTCCAAGAGCGAATGAGCGAACTGTGCGAGGAGTTCGCCCGGCTCAGCGACGAGGCAGAGGTGCTCACCGCGCGTGTCTCAGCCGCAATCAGTGGTGTGCTGCGTTGACATCCCGAGCCAAGTACCGAATGGCCGACGTCATGGCTGAGTTCTTTGACGGTCCCCATGCGACGCCGAGAGCTGCTGAGAGTGGGCCGGTCTACCTCGGGATCAAGAACATTACGGACGACGGTTTCCTCGACCTCTCGAACGTTCGGCACATTGCTGAGTCCGACTGGCCCAAGTGGACGAAACGAGTCACGCCTGCGATCGACGACGTCGTGTTCACCTACGAGGCGACGTTGCATCGGTACGCGCTGATCCCGGAAGGATTCGTCGGATGCCTGGGACGACGCATCGCCCTCGTTCGTCCCGATCAGACCAAGGTGGTGCCGAAGTTTCTGCATCAGTACATGCTTGGACCCGAATGGCGGTCCACAGTCGAGAGCAGGGTCATATCGGGGGCAACGGTCGATCGAATTCCGCTCAACACGTTCGAGGACTTCCCGATCTGGCTTCCGCCGCTGGAACATCAGCAGCGGGTCGTCGACGTGCTTGGCGCGATCGAGGATTTGATCGAGAACAACCGGCGGCGGATCGAGGTGTTGGAGGAGATGGCGCAGGCGATCTACCGCGAGTGGTTCGTCCACTTCCGTTTCCCCGGCCACGAATCCACCACCTTCAAAGACAGTTCCGTCGGCCGGATCCCTGAAGACTGGGACGTGTTCGCATTCTCCGACGTTGCAACGTTCACGAACGGGTTCGCGTTCAAGCCGAGTCACTTTGCTGGCAGCGGGTGGCCGGTCATCAAGATCAAAGAAATGAACCAGGGCGTTCGCCCCGATACGCCGCGCGCCGATCCGGCAGACATCAAGGAGAAGTACTGGCTGGCGACAGGAGATCTGCTCTTCAGTTGGAGTGCCAACCTGGTGGTCTTGCGGTGGGCCGGCGGCGAAGCACTCCTCAACCAGCATTTGTTCAAGGTGGAACCGCTCAAGGAGGTGCCGATGGTCTTCCTGCAACATGCGCTGCACTCGGCGATTCCGCAGTTCTGGGCACGGGCGCAGGGCACGACGATGAAGCACATCAAGAGGTCTGCGCTTACGGAGGTACAGACGATCCTCCCGAATCAAGCTCTGATGGCGGAGTTTGAGACGGTTGCTGGCCCGATCGTCCGCCTCTCCATGGACGTGATCGCTCAGAACTCGGTGCTTGCAGAGATGCGGGATCGGTTGCTGCCCAAGCTGGTCACGGGCGAGATCGATGTGTCGGAGCTGAACCTCGACGAGCTGTTGGGGTCGGCGTCGTGAACGTTCGGTTCGATGAGGATTCGGTAGTCGAACAGCCGATGATGGCGTTGTTCGCTGAGCTGGGCTACGAGGTCATCAACGCCCGGTCGGAACAGGTCGGGCCGGGTGGCACGCTGGGGCGCGACTCCCGTCATGAGGCGGTGCTCGTTCACCGGCTGCGCGACGCGCTGACCGCGTTGAATCCGACGGTTCCGGAGCACATCCGTGCGCTCGCATTGGACGAACTTCGACGTGACCGGTCGGCGATGTTGCCGGTCCGGGCGAACCAGGAGATCCACGAGTTGATCCGTGATGGGTTCCGAACCACGTGGGCCGACGACGGTGGTGACGAGCAGGTCGCAGTCGTGCACTACGTCGACCTGCATGACTCGCAGAAGAACGACTGGTTGGCGGTGAACCAGTTCACGATCGACGGTGAGGCGGCGTCGCGTCGTGCCGATGCAGTCGTGTTCGTCAACGGCATCCCGCTGGTGCTGTTGGAGTTCAAGCATCTGAACACGTCGATGAAGCAGGGATACGACGTCAACGTCGTCGGGATGCGGGCCGATGTGCCGCAACTGTTCTGGCCGAACGGGTTCATCATCGTCGGCAACGGGTTGCAGGCCAAGGCCGGGGCAACCTACGCGCCGTGGAAGTTCTTCGGCGACTGGAAGTACCTCGACGCCGACAAGAACACCGCCGAGACGCCGTTGGCGACCGCGGTACGAGGAACGTGCACCAAAGACCGGCTGCTCGATCTGATCGACAACTTCACATCGTTCATCGACGAACCGGGTGGACAGATCAAGGTCGTCGCCCGCAACCATCAATTCATCGGTGTGAACGACGCAATCGAGCGCTTCCATGTCGCCCGGTCCAACCGCGATCGACGGCTTGGCGTCTTCTGGCACACGCAGGGTTCAGGCAAGAGCCTTTCGATGCTGTGGTTCACGCAGAAGATCCACAGGCGAACCCATGGCAAGTGGACTTTCGTGATGGTAACCGACCGCACCGATCTCGAGGAGCAGCTGTCGAAGGGTTTTAGCCGGGCCGGTGCAGTTGGGGATGGTGAGGCGGCTCGAGCGGACTCGGCAGCTCATCTGCGTGCGCTCCTCGCCGCAGACCACCGCTACGTGTTCACGCTGATCCAGAAATTCCGGCTGGATAGCGCCGCCAGAGAAGCGGCCATGCCGGTTCTATCCGAACGCGACAACGTCATCGTGATCACTGACGAGGCGCACCGCAGCCAGTACGACACGTTGGCGTTGAATATGCGTCAAGCGTTGCCGAACGCGTCGTTCATGGGGTTCACCGGTACGCCGCTGCTCGAAGACGGTGAGGAACGGACTCGTGAGGTGTTCGGCGACTACGTGAGCATCTACAACTTTCAGGACGCGATCGCGGACGGTGCGACCGTGCCGCTGTACTACGAGAACCGCACACCGCTCCTACGACTCGACTCCGACTTCGCTCCTGAACTCGCGGACCTACTGGACGATGCCGATCTCGACGACGATGCCGAGCGGGGGCTCTATCGCAAGTTTGGAACCGAGCTAGGGTTGCTCGCCCGTCCCAAACGACTTCAGCGAGTATCCCGCGACCTCGTGCGACATGTCGTGAACCGTGGTTTCGACGGCAAGGTGATGCATGTCAGCGCCACCAAGGAGATTGCGGTACGCATGTACGCCCTTGTGCAAGCGGATTGGGCCGAGTACATGGCAGAACTCGAAGCCGAACACGCAGGTGCGTCAGAACAGGATCGCGGATGGTTGCGTGGTCGGATCGAGTGGATGCTTTCGACCGAAATGGCGGTCGTGATCAGCGAAGATGGCAACGAACGATCGTTCTTCGAGGGCCAAGGACTCGACATCGCGCCCCACCGAGACTTGATGAATCGAGAGGCACTCGACGAGCGCTTCAAAGATGCGGGTGACCCGCTTCGAATCGTCTTCGTCGTTGGGATGTGGATGACCGGGTTCGATGCGCCGAGCGTGTCGACCGTCTACCTCGACCGACCGATGCACGGGCACACTCTGATGCAGGCCATCGCCCGGGCTAATCGGGTTTTCCCGGGCAAGGACAACGGCTTGATCGTCTCGTATGTCCCGGTGTTCGAAAATCTGGAGCGGGCGTTCGCGTTGTACGCGGACAGCGATGCCGATGTCGACAGCCTGATCGTCGACAAGGCCCAGCTCGTCGTCGAGCTCGACGCCGCCCTGGTCGAGGTGGAAGGGCTGCTCGCTTCGTTGGGCGTCGATCTCGCGGAGATCTGGTCCGACCCGGCCCGGCAAGTAGAGCGGATGGGAAACGCGATCGAGGCGATTCTGTCCGATCCGGAACGTCGGGCGGAGTTCCGCGAGTCGACGGCGTTCGTGCGAAGAGTCTTTAAAGCGGTGCTGCCCGACGTGTCCGCAGGCGCGTACCGGGTGCGGGTGCGACGCATTCGAGACCTCGCCGATGCAGTAGCGATGGTGACACGCGGCGACGGCCCCGACATCGGCGACATGGCCGATCAGATCGATGACCTACTCGACCGTTCCGTCGGTACCGAGGAGTACGTGATCCGTGTGTCCGGCGGCGACGTGGCGGACGGCGGCGGCGGGGTGATAGACCTGTCGCAGCTCGATTTCGACGAGCTCGTCGAGCGGTTCGGCAATCGCAGGAACACCGAGGCAGCGAGAATGGCTGCGCTGCTCCGTCGGCGAGCCGCCACTGCTGCAGCGGTGAACCCGACCCGGCGCGAGTTCGTCGAGCGGATCGAGCAGATCATCGCCGACTACAACGCCGGCAGTATGAACCTGCTCGAGTACCTCCGGCGTCTGGTCGACTTCCGCGATGACCTGAGCGTCGAGGAGCGCCGAGCCGTCGACGAAGGTCTCGACGAACGCGAGCTTGCCGTCCTCGATCTCCTCACCAAGCCAGAGCCAGAGCTCACGAAGGCAGAGCTGTCCGAAGTGAAGGCAGCTGCCAGGGAACTCCTCGAGAAGCTCCACGACCTGTTCGTCCTCGACTGGCGCAAGAAGGCAGACGCCACCGCAAGAATCCGCGAGACGATCAGCGGAGTCCTCGACCCCCGGCTTCCCGACGTCTACAACCCCGCCCTGTTCGACCAGAAGGTCGCATCCATCTACGACTACATCTACCGCCAACCGACTGCCGAGCTGTCGGTTGAGACGGGGCAGCTGTGAAGGACACCCGGACGGAGATCACGAGCGAGTGGCTGGCCGATGCGGCCGGTGTGCCGGGTGACCTTGCGCAGGCGTTCCACGTTGCGTTCTTCGAGCTGGTGGAGAACCACATCCGTGGCGGTCATGTCCTCGTGCTCCCCGGATCGGCACATGGTCCGAAGGAGCTGGTGGCGAAGCTGCTCGAGTTGGAAAGCGACGATGACGATTCGCCCGAGCTCTGGGAGCTGGACGGGACAGCACTCGGCCGACAGATTCGCGTGCGCCGAGGAGTGGAGGTCTTCACGCTGAGCGACCTGTGGCCGACGCTCGAGCGCTGGACAGAACTCGCCGGTGACGGTGAACCCGTCGGAGAGGAACAGTTCGCCGAGCTGGTCTTCACGATGTCGGACCGGATCGCCGACTCGACGACCGAGCTGCGGTTCGCCCTCGACCGATCGGAGCTCGAAGCGCAGATCGAATCGTGGGCGCTCAGCCGCATTGACGACCTCGGCCACGCCCTGAGCGTGAACGGGCTCGAGCTGGTACGAACCAGGGACGGTCGAAGCGGGGCACAGTTCCGGTTTGCGAACAGGCGGCGCGCCGACGTCATCGGACGCTCAGTGGGCAGCTCACGACTGGTGCCCGCCGACGCATGGGTCGTGGTCGAGTTCAAGGCGATCGTCGGCGCACGCGAAGACGTCGATCAGCTGGCGGACTACATGGAGCTCGTTCGGTCGCAGCTCGCCGGCGAAGACGAGGCGGTGGTCGGATTCCTCGTCGCCGACGGATTCCTCCCCGACGTGCAGGAATACGCCGACGGACTCGGCGTTCACCTGCAGACCGTCGCGGCGACGGGGTTCTACGAGTACCGGTTCCTCGACCGCGTCGGGCATGCCGACCGCTTCCCCTCCGGTGGCTACTGGGACATGCAGAAGACCCTCCGGAAGGCAGGTTTGCCGGAGGTGCCGCTGCCGCCGACACTGCGTTCCCAGGTTCGTCGACTCGACGACTGGTTCTGGGCGACCGTCGACCTTCCTCGCGCAGCCCTCTACCCGGTTGCGAACAAGCGGGCCGGGATCCCCGAACGTCCCTCATCTGACGACGAACCGTGGTTCGCGTTCGGTCACGTCGGACGCGGAGCCCAGTCGTGGTTCCTCGCGTACCACCTTGCATACAACGGCCAGGAGATACACCGTTCGAGCCCATGGGCACGGATGTACGGATCCCAGGACTCAGAAGTCGAGCGGGCCGCCGCCATGTTCGACGAGCTCCGCGAGGCCATCGCCGACCTCGGCTGATCGGGCCCCCGCCCGATCGCCAGAGTCTTTCCGTGAGAGGAACATCCACTATTCAGTGAAAGCCCCCTTCGTGGAGCTGGGGGGAATCGAACCCCCGTCCACCAGCCCGTGAACGGACTCGATACGACCATTCCCGCATTGCACCTGACGCCGGTGCACTGGCGGGTCAGCCGATCTTGCGATCAGCGCCCGGGCTTTCCCGGGTGTCAGCGGTCTTTCTCGCCGTCAGCGGTCTTTCCCGCCGTCATCCCTCACTTCTGTTGCCGGGCTGTGATGGATTGGCCCCGTGCGACATTTCTGTTCACGATGACTCTTCACTCACCTGAAAATCAGGCGGCGAGAGTGAACTGCTCATCGGCAATTCTTGTTGGTGCCCCGTTTAGCGAGTCTGAGCAACTCGGGTCGCAAACCCGCCCAACAGATCTGATGTCGAAACCAGTCAGCCCCGTGGACGATATGTCAGTGGCTCAGTGTAGGGCCGCCGGAGGTGGACTCCGACGCCGGTGGCGCTCCGGCGTCGGGTATCAGGCGTCGCCGACGGCGCGGAGGCGGCCGG
>NZZV01000200.1 GCA_002698945.1 Acidimicrobiaceae bacterium | reverse complement strand
TCGGGTTGCTGGTCGGTCCCGCCGACGCGCCACAGGTCTCACTGCGTCGAGGAACACCGATTCTGGTGATCGCCCGGCCGGCTCCCGCCTCCACCGAAGGTCCGATGGAGCTGGAGGGCTGGGTGTGGGACGTATCCGGGGACGAGTCCTCAACTCGCGAGCTGGCCGTCGAGGTCGTCGTGCCGTCCGACAGCGCCGGCCACGTCTCGGCAGCGGCAGCCGAACGTCGGGTCTCGATCGTGGCGCTCGGAGGTTGACCCATGTTGATCGGGCTCGTGTCACTGAAGGGGGGACCGGGCGTCACCAGCACGGCGGTGGCGCTGACTGCGTTGTCGGGCGGAGTGATGATCGAGCTCGACCCGTCAGGCGGCAGCATCGACTGCTGGCATCACGCAACGGGTGAACCCACCCTCGTGCCGACCGCGTCAGCATTGCGACGGCAGGCCGTTCCGGAGGCGATCGTCGGCTTCGCCACCACCGTTGCGCCAGGCGTCCGCGTCATCCGGGCGCCGACATCGGGCCCGGTGGCGGAGTCGACGATCGCCGGCATGGCAGACCGGCTCCTACCGACCCTCGCTCCGGTCGACAGCACGATCGTGGTCGATGCAGGACGGTGGGCTCGGACACAGCCGACTGCACGGCGCATCAGGGATTGCGATGTTGTCGGCGTCGTGTGCTCCCCGACCATCGAAGGAGTCGCGGCTGCACGTTCGCATCTCGACCACGTCGCCCACGTGGCCCGTCGGGTTCATGTCATCGCCGTCGGCGATCAGCCATACTGCGCCAACGAGATCGCCGAGGTCGTGCAAGCGCCCGTGTCGGTGGTGGCGTGGGATCGCCGAGGGCTCGCACAGCTCATCGAGACCGGCGCCAGCAAGGGCTGGGCCCGTTCCGCACTCGCTCGATCTACCCGTGTCGTTCTCGACGAGCTGACGTCAGCACACACGACCGAGAACAGCGACGACGGCGCCGGGACTACAGATCGAGCGCTACGGCATCGACACCAGCGCCGCGACGAGGCGACCCATGCTTGACGAACTCGAGTCCGAACTCCGTCGGGTCGTCGCCGACGAGATCGGTTCGTACCTTTCGAGCGCGTCCTCGGACGGACGGCCGGTCCCCGACGAGCTCGACCAGCGCCAGATGGCCCGATCGATCCTTCGGCGAGAGCTCGACAATCGCTCCCGTGCAGCGCTTCGGGTCGGCGAACTCCCCCTGTCGGCAGACCAGGAAGACCTCCTGCTCGAGCGAGTCCTCGCCACCGCCTTCTCGCCGGCTCCGGGCCTCGATCCGCTCCTCGCCCGCACGGACGTCACGGATATCTACGTCAACGGTTGCGACGACGTTCGCCTCGTCACGATCGACGGCCGCACCGAGATCGCCGATCCGGTCGCCCGTACCGACGCCGAGCTGATCGAGATGCTGCAGACGATTGCGCGCCGCGGCGGGCACATGGAGCGCGAGTTCACGCCGTCCCGTCCGCTCCTCGATCTGCAACTCGCCGACGGGTCGCGCCTCGCAGCGGCGGCGTGGGTGACGAAACGGCCGTACCTGACGGTTCGTCGGCACCTCTTGGTCGATGCCGACCAGAAGGATCTCGTCGCTCGTGGCATGTACGACGAGGGGTTGATGTCGCTGTTCGCCGCGCTCGTACGCGCCCGTCGCAACATCCTGATTGCGGGCGGTCAGGGTGTCGGCAAGACGACGCTGCTGCGAGCGTTGCTCCACGAGTGCCGGCCCGACGAGCGGATCGTCGTGCTGGAGCAAGAGCCGGAGCTCCACCTGGAGTCCTCTCCACAACGACACGACCACGTGCTCGTGTTCATGGAGAGATCGGCCAACACCGAGGGCGTCGGCGCCGTCTCGATGGCCGACCTCGGACGAGCGATCAAGCGATTCACCCCGCGCCGGATCGTGGTCGGTGAGGTTCGTGGGCCCGAGGTCATCGACATGTTGGAGGCGATGACACAGGGCATCTCCGGGTCGATGTGCACGATCCATGCCGACTCGTCGTGGTCGGTGTTCCCTCGCCTCCCGGTCTACGCCCGTGCCGGCGGGCGGGATTGGGCGACGAGTGACGTCCTCCAACTCGCAGCGCTCGCGCTTGACGCGATCATCTTCCTCGCCCGCGACCGGACGGGACGACGAGTGGTCGCCGAAGTACGACATGTCCAAAGATTCGACGCCGACACCGGGCGCATCGTGACCGACGAGTGGTTCCAACCAGATCCCGACGGACGTGCCGTCAGGAACCCCACGGCGCCGATACCCGTGGCGCTCCTCGACGACCTCGTCGACCACGGCTACGACCCGACTCTCCACGACGGAGGCCGGCTGTGACCGCGCTCGCAGCGCTCGCCGGCTTCCTGGCAGTGGGTGGGCTCGCGCTCGCGCTGATGTCCTGGCGTCCGGTGCCCGATGAGCGGCGCGCCTACACCCGCTCGCTCGCATGGGATCATCGGACGCGTCGGCGGGTCGCCTTGGCCGCCG
This sequence comes from Acidimicrobiaceae bacterium, assembly GCA_002698945.1. Classification (GTDB taxonomy): domain Bacteria; phylum Actinomycetota; class Acidimicrobiia; order Acidimicrobiales; family Ilumatobacteraceae; genus Ilumatobacter. Next base: position 12,644 of record NZZV01000200.1, on the reverse strand, counting down.
CCGGCTTTCTCGTGACGATCGTCGTGACACGATGGCCGGTCGCTGCGGTTGCGGCAGGGGTCGCAGGTTGGGTCATCGCCGGCTCCGAGGATCGGCGGGTGCGACGCGACGCCGATAGGCGAACCGAAGCGATTGCGCTGTGGGCGGAGATGCTCCGAGACGCGATCGGCACCTCGCGCGGTGTCGAGGGCGTCTTGGTCGCGACAGCATCGACCGCTCCCCTGCCGATCCGCGATGAGGTGCAAAGGATGGCGCGCCGACTCGAACGGGAACCGCTCGACTCGGCGCTCGATGGCCTCGCGGGAGAACTGAACCACCCGTTGGGCGATCTGGTCGTCACCGCACTCCGGCTCACGTCCACGGCCGGCGGCCGGCAGGTGCGAGATGTCCTGAGCAACCTCGCGTCCGCGGCGTACGCGGAAGCGGAGTCGGCGCGTCGCATCGAGGTCGCCAGGGAGCGTCCACGTGCCGCGATGCGCTACACCGCCATGATCATCGGCGGCTTCGTGTTGCTGCTCGTGGTGTTCTCCCGCAGCTACCTCGAGCCGTACGAGTCCGCGGTCGGGCAGATCGTCCTCGCCGTTGTCGGGTTCTACTGGGCGGCCGGTTTCTGGTGGATGCACCGGATGGGTCGCTCCGATCCCGTCGAGCGCTTCCTCGCCCCGACTCACCAGACGGAGGCGGTCCGATGAACCCGGTCACGTCGGGCGTCGTCGCCGGCGCATTGTTCGGTGTCGGGTTCTGGTGGGCATGGACCGGGTGGGTGCCCGCCCGCCCATCACTGGGTTGGGCGCTCGATCGTCTCGGACAGCCGGTTCCCGAAGTCGAGCCGGCATCCCGGGACAATCTCGACGTCAGGTTCGGCGCGAAGGCACGCAAGATCGGCGTCGTTGACCAGACGGTGAATGCGATGCGCTCCGACCTTCGCATCCTGCGGCGCTCACCCGACGAACAGGCGGCGATCATCGTCGTCTACGCCTTGCTCGGCTTCATGTGGGCGCCCGTCGTCGCTGCCGGCGGCTGGCTGGTCGGCGTTCGTATTCCGATCGCCGTACCGTTCTGGCTCGCTGTTGCCGGTGCGGCAATTGCGGTCGTCGGCTCGGTCAGGTCGGTCAGGGCTGCCGCCTCGCAGCGACGTCGTGCCTTCTCCCACGCCCTCTCATCGTTCTGCGACATCACGGGCATGTGCCTCGCTGCCGGCCGAGGGGTCGAGTCGTCGCTCGAGACGGCGGCACACGTCGGCAGTGGATGGGCGTCCGCAGAACTGCAGACCGCTCTCCGGGTCGGGTACGTACGTGGGGACACCCCGTGGGAAGCGCTCGGCCGGCTGGGCGATGAGGCCGACCTGCCCGATCTGTCCGAGCTCGCCGCAGCACTCTCCCTCGCCGGCGACCAAGGCGCAGCCGTTCGAGACACCGTCACGTCCAAGGCCAAAGCCATCCGCGAACGCCTCACCGCCGACGCCGAACGATCAGCAGCAAGCACGACCGAGCGGATGGGCATTCCCGCGACGCTGCTCCTGCTCGGCTTCATGGTCTTCCTCGGCTTCCCCGCCATCGCCGTTCTCTTCGAATAGGAGTCCCGAGTCCCACCAGCCAGACACCGACCAGCAAGGAGCACCAATGGAACCCATCATGCAACGACTCGCCGTCAGGCTGCAGTTGCTCGCTGCCAACGCCAAGGCACGCGCCGAACAGGGCGCCGACCGCGGCGAGGTCGTCGAGAAGGTGATCATCGTCGCAGCCGCCGCAGCGATCACGATTGCGGCGATGGCCGCGATCGCCGCTGCGGTCGACATCAAGGTCGCCGGCCTCGAACTCTGAGCCACCTGCGATGTCCGACGGAGCCTCGTTCGACCGAGGAGCCTTTCATCGAATATGTCCGCGCCCGCGACGCGCCGGTCGCTCGGACCGTGGGTCGTCGACGGTCGAGTTCGCGATCGCGACCGCGCTCATGGTGATGGTGCTCCTCGTCATCGTTCAAGTCGGCGTTTACTTCCATCTGCGCGCGGTCGCGCACACCGCCGCCCGGCATGGACTCGACGAGGTTCGCATCGTCGGCGGTTCGCCCGGAGCGGGTATCGCTGCGGCGACGGACTTCCTCGATCAGAGCGGCAGCAGCATCGAGGACCGCTCGGTGACCGCCGATCGCACCGCCACGACAGCGACGGTTCGGATCACCGGTGACGTGGTGAGCGTCGTGCCGGGACTTCAGCTCGGTATCGATGTCGTCGTCGCCGGTCCGGTCGAACGGCTGACTCCATGACACAGCACCGTGACGCCGGATCGGCGAGCGTCGAGCTGGTGATCCTCGCTCCGTTGATCGGAGTCCTGTTGCTCGCCGTGGTCGTGGTCGGGCGGGTACAGGTCGCGCGGGCCGACGTCGAGGGAGTCGCCCGTTCGGCGGCGAGGGAGCTGGCGATCGCACGCGACCCGGCATCGTCGGTGGAGTCCGTCAGGGCACGTGTCGACTCGATGCTCGATGCCGGCAGCCCGTCATGCCGCGAGACATCGTTCACGCCGGAGATCTCCGGCCAGTCGGTGACGGTCACGATCGGGTGTCTGGTCGACCTTCAGAGCGCCGGCGTTTTGCCGGTGCCCGGGTCGATAACCGTGACGGCCACTGCGACCGAGGTCGTCGACGTCTATCGAGAACGGGTGGGCGGATGAAGGCACCACGAACTTCCACGTCCAGCGCGCATCCAGCCGCCGATGAGGACCGCGGCTCGGCGACGATCTGGATGATCGGGGTCACTGTCGCTGCCTTCATGATGGTCGGCCTCGTTCTCGATGGCGGCGTGATGCTCCGCGCCCGGAGCGACGCCTTCGCGACCGCCGCCGCTGCAGCGCGGATCGGCGCACAGCAGCTCGATCTCGATCTCGCCGTCGAGGGACGGACTGCAATCGACCCGGTCGCTGCCGAGCGTGCTGCGCTCGAGTATCTGACAGCGAACGGTGTTGCGGGATCGGTGTCGGTCGAAGGGGACACTGTTCACGTTTCCGTCACCACGACCGCGCAACTGCAGCTGCTCGACCTCGTCGGGGGTGATGGCCTGACGTTCGACGCCAACGCACGAGCACAAGCCGTGAAGGTGGCGCCATGACACGGCTTCGCGGCCTCGGCGCGTTCCTCGTCGTGGTCACCGTGGTCGCCGGCCTGCCGTGGCTGCTCGTCCGCTACGGCGATTGGCCGCTCACGAGTGTGCCGACTGGCACCGAGGTCGGCGATCTCGCGAACTCAGTGGTTTCTGACTCGATGGTGTTCGCCGTTCTCACCGTGGCCGTCTGGGCGGTGTGGGTGGCATTCACGGCATCGGCCGTGGTCGAGGTCGTGGCATCCGCCCGCGGCATACAGGCGCCGCGACTCACGATCGTCTGGCCCATCCAGCGATCGGCACGAGTACTGGTCGCAGCGATCGTCCTCGCCGTGACGATCAGCAGCAACTCCCCCGTTGCGGTTGCTCGTCCGCACGCCACCCCGGTGGCTGCCCCGCTCATGCCGCCGTCCGACAGCGCGCAAATCGGCACTGCCGCAGCGGGCGGCAAGCTGCCCGGCTCGCCCGAGGTTGTCACGCCGTTGGCATCTCGCCGTCACGCCCCCATCGGTGGAGACACGTTGACCGTCCAGCGTGGCGACAGCGCTTGGTCGATCGCCGAGGAGCACTTGGGCGACGGGATGCGATGGCGCGACCTCTGGGCCGTGAACCAGCACCAACCCCAGCCCGACGGTGGCGCGTGGACCGACCCGCAGGTCATCCGACCTGGCTGGGTACTCCGCCTACCCGACCTCGAGGCCAAGCCGCGCCAGGATGAGACGGGTTCTCCGGACACCGACGGCGCTCACATCGTTGAACCGGGCGACACGCTCACCGCCATCGCTCGCGAACACCTTGGCGATCCGAGCCGATTCGTCGAGATCTATGAACTGAACCGCGATCTCGAGCAACCCGACGGTGGACGGCTGTCCGATCCCGACATCATCCTCCCCGGCTGGCAGCTGCGGCTGCCTTCATCGACCGCACCGGCACCACCGACGACCGACCAGGCTCAAGCAGCGCCCATCCAGGACGAAACGCTCACGAACCAACCAGCTGCAACCGGATCGATAGGCCCGCCCGCGGACGCGCACGCCAGCAAACCACCCACGACTCCCACGACTCCCACGACGTCCCCAGCGACCGCTCCCCCAACCCCCACGACCGTCGCGACCCCATCGCCTTCGCGGTCGGCGGAGCCACGAGCAGAGCCAGCTGGGGTCGAGCGACCAGCTCCTTCAGCGTCAAGAGATGGCCGAAGTCACGGAACGTCCCCGACGACCGAGGCCGAGAAGGCCCAGCGCGTCGACCACGGCGAGTCGACCGACGACCAGGGCGGTGAGTGGCTCGCTCCGACGATCACCGGTCTCGCCGGCCTGAGCACGGCGATCGTGCTCGCCACCGGGCTGCTGGCACGCCTCCGCACGAAGCGCCGGGGTCGGCTCACACGCGGAGCATCGCCCGACCAGCCGGCGTCCTCGCGAGTCGAACGGGAGGTCACCGTCGCCGCCGATGTGCCGCTGGTGCGCTGGGCTGGGCAGGCACTCGCACAACTGCTCGCCCAGCTCGACCCGAAGGAAGCAGGTTCGAGCGCTCCCGTTGCCGTCGAACTCTCCGAGGAGTCGGGGATCGAGTTGCTGTGGGACACGCCGAGACCGACAGCGCCCAGCCCGTGGACCGCCGCCGACGAGGGCTGGGCCTGGCGACTCGCCTACGACCCAGACGGCGAAGTGCCCGTCGACGAGCTGCCCGCAGCGATCCCGGCCCTCGTGACGATCGGCGAACGGCAAGGCCGGCAGCTCCTCCTCGACCTCGAGGCCTACGGGTCGATCACCGTCGTCGGCGATCCCGAGCGGGTCGGCGACTTCCTCCGCGCCGTTGCCTTGGAGCTCAGCTCTGGCGACGACCTGTCCGACGCGTACGTGGTCGCCGTCGGTCTGGACCCAACCGGAATGGGTGATCGCCTGTCCGCCGAGGACATGGCAACCGCATCGGCCCGCGCAGCCGCCGTCAACGAGTCGGTTCGAGAAGTGCTGAAGGATGCAGAGGCCACGTCGAGCTTCAGTCACCGGTGTGGAGCGGACGGAGCCCACCTCGAAGTGACAGTGATCGTCATCTCCGACAGCGGCGCCGACGCCGACGGCGCGATCGGCCGAGTACAGCCACGCAGCGGACTCGCCGTGATTGCGGCGGACGCTCAGGCAGCCGGCGCGACGATCCGAATCGAGCCAGACGGCAGCGCCCGGATCGAGCCACTCGGAGTTTCATTCCAGGCCGCAGGCATTCCGGCGAGCACCGCAACTGTGATCGAAGAGCTCGTAGAAGACGCCGGCGTCGACACTCCGGCCGACGAGCCGGGCGGCGAAGTCGCCAACACGAATGGCGACCGACCGCAGATGACCAACGAGCAACCAGCGCTGTTCGATACCGATAGACAATCCAACGGCGATGGCAATCTTCCAGATGGAGCTTCGGATCAGGGCAGGGCCTCACCGCTCGACGCTGCACTGGTCGTGAAGGTGCTCGGGACACCGCATGTGCCCGACCGCCCCAGCCTCAAGCGACGCGAAATCATCCTCACCGCCTTCCTCGCGTGTCGTGGCGGGCAGGTCAACGCCTCCGCCGTCCAGGACGCCCTCTGGAACGGACAGGCGGTGCAGGGCAAGACGGTCTGGAATCTGGTTGGACGGACACGAACCGCGCTCGGCCACCTGCCCGATGGCACCTGGGTCATGCCCGCCTCCGACCGCAACATGCACATGAAGGGCCTCGCTCCGGGAGTCACTACCGATCTGGAGATCTTCCGACGCCTCTACGACCTGGCTCAAGACGTTTCCTCATCGGAGGCAATCGGTCATCTTCGTCGAGCACTCGCACTCGTTGAGGGACCACCGTTCGACGCCGCCGGCTACGACTGGGCCTATCACGGAACGCAGGACGTCGCCGAGGCATCACAACTGATCGAACAAGCCGCGGAACAGCTTGCGAACCTGGCGCTGGACGACGACAACGTCGAGATCGCCCGCGAGGCGGTCACGCAAGGCCTGAAAGGGCTTCCCGGCGACGAGGTCTTGTACCGCCTCCGAATGCGGGTAGAGCACCACGTCGGCAACCTCGCCGGCATCGCCGCCGCGTACGACGAGCTTCTCCGCCACCTCGCCGAGTTCGACACCGAACCTTCCCCGTCCACGATCGAACTGCACCGAGCGCTGCTGGGATCTGTCAAGCGATGAGGACTACGAGCCGGGCCCTGCCATCGGGCCCACGTCGGATAGATCTTGGACATGCCGCGTCGCGCTGCTGAGCTACTCGACGAGCCCGCAACGCTCAGAGCTACCTACGAAGCAGCAGGCTCGATCGCAGCTGTCGCACAGTCGCTCGAGGTGTCGGCGACCACCGTTCGGCGTGCGCTCGTCCGTCATAGCATCGAGCGGCTGCCACGTAACCGGAACCGGCGACCGCCCGGTGCCGATGCTCTCGACGACCGCAAGTGGCTCGCTGAGCAGTACCGCATCAGCACGGCCGTGGACATCGCACGGCGCCTCGGCACCTCGCCCCGCACGGTGTATGCAGCCATGGAACGCCACGGCATTCCGCGTCGTTCCGGGCCCGGGCGTCTGCGGCTGAGCCGTCCCGAGCTAACGGACGGCGATTGGCTGAGACACGCAGTCGAGAGCGCCTCGAGTAGCCAGGTCGCAGCTGAGCTCGACGTGAGTTCCGGTACTGTCCGGGCCGCGTATCGACGTGCAGGTGTCGATGCAGCATCCACCCCACGAAACTTCGCTCGGGGTCGCCCACGACCTCGACCAGATGTGAGCGAACTCCAGTCGGCTTGGACGGCCGAGCGATCGATTCGAGGTGTCGGTCGACGCATCGGCGTTGCACACACTACAGCGGCCGTGTGGCTAGCCGAGATAGGGACCTTCGCAGAGGAGACGTCACAGCTCGGCCGAGCCGAACTACTCGAGGCGATCCGTCAGCACAAGTCGCTTCGCGACATCGCCGGAGAACTTCGCGTCAGCGTCACGACAGTACGCGTCGAACTGCATCGTCACGGGCTCTACGAGGCGCACCGACTGCGCCACCGCAGATACCACTAGACAACGAGAGGCACTCGCCTGCGCCTTCTCCTCGATGGCGCAGGATTTGGCCGACTGCCTGCATCTGCCACCGATGCGAACAACGACCCGCCAGTCGCGGTCACTTCGTGACGCACAGTGAAGAGCCGCGGACCCTTGACCAAGCTGCCAGTCATCAAACGCACCACGGTAGTCGAGCGACAGTACGTCGTCACTTCAGTGGGCCGATGTGAGCCCACCATTCGGATATGGTCGCCCCGATGGGGTGGCTCGAGGGTCCGCAGCATTGGGACCAGGGCGCCTGGAGTATCGCTGTGGGAATCCTTGGGTTGCTCGCCGGGATAGTCGGCGTCGCCCTGGCGGTTGACGCCTCGTCGAAGGCCCGCGAAGCCAGTTCGAAGGCTCGTACTGCCGAGCAGGTGAGCCATGACGTGCAAGCTGATGTTCTGAGGCGTCTAGCGAGTGCACGGATCTCAGGGCTGATTGGGGATCTTGATCGAGCGGCAGACGCAATCTGCGAGGGCGCATCCAAGGAGCGATTTCGAAGCGGCTGTCGAAGCTGGAAAGAAGCATCCCCGCGCTTGCATGCAGCCTTGCACGCATCATCCAACGACTCGACGACTGGCACGTCGGTAGGGAAGGGCCTGCTCCTCGTTGCAGGGAAGATCAACGATTCGCTTCAAGCCCTGGACTCCGGTGCAGGCTTGCAGCAGTCGAGAACGGAGCTGAGTGTAGACATCAGAGCGACCATGGACGACGCTCGTAGACTGCGAGCAGAGATCGAAAGCGAAGTGTCTGCATGAAGAAGGAACTATGGGCGGAGTTGCTCAGAACGTTGACCGAGTCGACCAAGGCAGGCAACACGACCTGGAGTCCGACTGACGTGCCCGGCTCTGCGATCGCAGCGTTCGACAATGCTTCGGTGACAATTCGGAACGTGTTCCCGTCGACGTCTCCCGTGACCGTGGGCCTGATCGATCGCAGCCACTCCATCGACTTGCGGGACGTTGGGGGCAGATTGGTTGCGTCCCTCGACAACCGCAATGACGTCCACCGTGCGGCGATGGGACTTGATGCGGCAGCTCGTGGCGGCACAACCGATGAGTTCCGGAGGACAACCGTCGCAGACTCGGAGTTGGCCGAACTGGTCAAGCAGTTGGTTGGCGTGATCCACGAAGAGGGGGAGGCGGGGTCGCGTGCCGCAATGAGCATCATCACTGAGCTCGGCTAGGACCGCACCCGGACGCTGTGCGATCCGCCGACCACCCCGCTTGCTGGCAGACCGACTGCCTTGGGTGTGCCTGGGGCCGAATCCCAGCAAGAGTCGAGAAGTCGGATGCGCGTCCGCGTATGGTCGGTGTCCTACCTCACTCAAGCCGGAACGCCTTCTTCCATTAGGCGAACGACAGACGTGGAGCTGGGTTTCACATTGGCTCGTATCAGCAAGCTCGAACTCGAACATTTCAAGGCATTTGAGAAGTACACGATCAGCTTCGGCGATCGTTCCTACCTCGTGGGGCCAAACAGCGCTGGCAAGTCCACAATCATTGCTGCGGTGCGATCGGCGGCAAGCATGATTCGTGCCGCCCGGCAGACAGCACCAAGCATCAAGCGGACGGATCGCGGCCGGAGCACTCCCAGCCACCCATTCAATAGCGAGAGGATGGGATTGGTTGATGAAAACATCCGATACGAGTTCCGCCGGACCGACGCGAGGATGAAGATCACTTTCTCGAACAACGCTGCACTCACAGCCATCTGGCCCGCTCCGACGGATGAAGACATCGAGGCAGACGATCTTCCTAGCCCATTCTTCTATCTTGAAGACGAATTCGGTCGGCCGGGTCTGCGACCGAAGAAGGTGCGGGAGGTGTTTCCGCTAATCGGGGTGATTCCTGTGCTGACGCCGCTGGATCGGCGGGAGTCGGCACTGGATGCCAAGTATGTACGAGCCAACGTCGATGGGCGGCTCGCAAGTAGGCACTTCCGGAATCAGCTCTGGTTGGAGAGCATCTCCGAAGCGCGCCCGAGCACAACACGTGGCGACGACGAGAGAGACGGCTGGGCTGACCTCATCAGGCATTTCGAGCTCTGGGCGCCAGAGATTGCGCTCACCGATGTTGATCTGCGACGAGACGGACAGTTCAGCGCCGAGATTGACGTGTACTACAGCGAACCTCCAGGGCGGACCGACAGGGAGATCTCTTGGTCTGGTGACGGGATGCAGATCTGGCTGCAGCTTGCGTACCACGCATTTCGTCTCAAGGCGGCTGACACAGTGGTAGTAGACGAACCGGATGTGTTCCTCCATCCCGACCTGCAACGCCGCGTCGTCCGTCTTCTTGAATCGCTTCCCGGCCAGACGATCACTGCAACCCACTCCTCCGAGGTGCTTGGCGAGGTGTCGCCAAAGTCCGTGGTGTGGGTCGACAAAACCCGATCACGCGGCGTGCGAGGAGACCGAGCTCCAGTTCAACTTGCTGACGCGATCGGTACGCAGTTCAATCTGGACCTGGCCAAGGCTCTCCGCAGCAGAAAAGTCCTGTTCGTAGAAGGAAAGGACCTACGGATCATCCGACGGCTCGCCGTCAAGACCGACGCAGTGAAGTTGGCCAGCGAGTCAGGCATCGCAGTTCTGAAGCTTGACGGATTCTCAACTTGGGAGCATGTAGAGGCGTTCAAGTGGCTGGTCGACTCGTTTCTGAAGAAGTCAGTATCGGTCGACGTGATTCTGGATCGTGACTACCGGCCAGATGAGATCGTCGATGACATCGAGAGCAAGATGACCTCGTTTGGTGTGCACTGCCACATATGGCGGAAGAAGGAAATCGAGAACTACCTCTTGGTTCCGAGCCTTCTCGCAAGAGTGGCCGAGCTTCCCCGCGACGTGACGGAGCGGACCCTCGACGAGATCACCGACGGCATGAAGGCTCTGGTGACAGCCCGAATGTTGGATGAGGCGCACAAGCTCGCCGATCGGGAGAATCATCGGGTGTCGATTAGTGAGCGAGCGCTCTCCCACCTCGAAGGAAGTTGGAGCATGTTGGACTACCGGCTCGGCACGGTCGGCGGCAAGAAGGTGATCACCGAGTTCAGCGCTCGCTCCAAGGAGTCAGGCGGCAACAGTGTGAGCGCCATGGCCCTTGCTCATCGAATCAGGCCGCTCGAGATCGATGACGAGATGCGAGAAGTCATCACGGCGATTGAAGCCGCACTGTAGGCGCTGGACCGATCACGCGCCAGTGGGGCGCCTGAGCTGCGTGGAGGGAAACATCGCCCCGAACGGACGTTCGAAACTGTAGCATCTGGACATGTCAGACGCTGATGGACGGAAGGTGTTCGTCGTGCACGGCCGCAACGGCGAAGCCAAGGACGCGATGTTCTCGTTCCTGCGGGCACTCGACCTTCAACCGATTGAGTGGTCGCAGGCCGTGAAGGCAACCGGCAAGGGGTCGCCGTACATCGGGGAGGTTCTGGATGCCGCTTTCACGGAGGCGACCGCCGTCATCGTCCTACTAACACCCGACGAGGTTGCCTACCTACGCAGCGAGTACGCAAGCGACGCTCACGATCCGGACCTGTCACCGGCGACTCAAGCTCGTCCGAATGTGCTCTTCGAGGCCGGCATGGCGATAGGAAGGGATTCAGACCGCGCAATCCTTGTGGAGCTCGGCGACCTACGCCCCTTCAGCGACATCGCTGGACGGCACGCCGTGCGGATTGACGACCAAGCGGCTAGCAGAAAGGCCTTGGTCGAACGACTAATCACCGCCGGCTGCAACGTCGACCTGACAGGCGACGACTGGCTGAGCACAGGTAGCTTCGCACCTCCACCTCCGCCCGGCGGAGGCCTACCCCTCGGCAAGAAGGTTCCAGCGCAACGCAACCGACGCCGAGCCGAGATCGATCTCAGGTATCACGATCGCTCAAAGAGCGGGCGGCTGGAAGTAGTCAACATCGGGACTGAAGAACTACGTGACATCTCGCTTGAACTGCCCGAAGAGGCTGACGGCTTCCACTTGATGACCAACGATCTGCCAATCTCACGGCTTCCACCGGGCAAGAGTGTGATGCTTGTCGCGATGCGGTATGGCGGACTTGGCCGTGGGCACGGGAACCACTTCGACGTTCGTGTGACCGGGACGACGCCGGACGGTGACGCCTACTCCGATGATGTGTTCCTCAGTCTGGGCGACTGATGAGCTACTCCGTGTCTCTTCCTCTCGACGGTGGCTTCCTGCGCCGTGAGTGCCCGCATTGCGAAAGACAGTTCAAGTGGCACCATGGTCCCACCGAGAGTCGCCCAGATGGCGAGATCGATCCCCCGGTCTACTGCTGCCCGTACTGCGGAAAGACGGCCCCTGCCGACGAGTGGTGGACAGTCGCCCAATTGGAGTACATGCGCGACGTGTCGATGCCCGGGATCATGCGCGACCTGACCGACGAGTTCAACAAGGGTCAGCGGCGCAACCGCAAGAGCATGATCAGCACGTCGATGAGCCACGACGAACCCTTACCGCCGGACAGCCTTCATGAGCCGAGCGACATGGTGGTAACTGAGCCCCCCTGCCACCCCTGGGAACCGATCAAAGTCGACGAGGCCTGGACTGACCCAGTTCACTGCCTCTTCTGCGGTGAACGGTTCGGCCTCGGCTAGGAGACTGCCGAGCAACTCGTTGTTCGGCTCGGTGGAGCGGCGTTGTCGCGCTCGGGTTCGAGACTTGGCTGAACCAAAGAGCCTGTCGGTTCGTGCGTCCGGTTTCGCGATGTGCCGAGCCTGCTAGAAACGTTGGGGTGGTGGCGGCGATCGACAATCCGATCTTGAACGGGCCGTACGACGCGCCGTCGCGTCACTTCGAGCTGGGCACCACTGGTCCGACGGGCGAGATCCAGGACGGACGCCGGCCTTCGGAGTCGTTCATTCCGGTGCCTTCGCCTCGCAAGGGGCAGAAGGGCCAGCAAGCGCTCGACCTCGATGTGTCAGGTGAGCGGCGCGAGAAGAACCCGCTGATCAACGACATCCGCTACGAGGTCGGCCTCTGGCGTCAGCGTGGCTATCCCGGCGTGTCCCCGATCTCCCGCAAGCTGCTGCAGCACTGGGCTGACCCGACTCGCGAGAACCGCGTGATGTTCTGCCAGCGCGAGGCGGCTGAGACGGCGATCTTCCTGTCGGAGGTCTCCGGCCGTCACGGCACGACCGACTTCCGCCGCCAGATCGATCCGCAGAACGATCTCCACAACGACGGGTTGCCCCGCATCGCCCTGAAGATGGCGACGGGCACCGGCAAGACGGTCGTGATGTCGATGCTCATCGCGTGGCAGACGATCAACAAGGTCTACTCCCCTCGCGACGCCCGCTATTCGAAGCGGTTCCTCGTCGTGACTCCTGGCATCACGATTCGTGATCGGCTCCGGGTGATCCTGCCGAGCGAGGAAACCAACTACTACCGCGAGCGAGACTTGGTGCCCGGCGACTTGTGGGGCGCGCTCCGCGAGGCCGAGATCATCATCGCCAACTACCACGCCTTCCT
>NZZV01000199.1 GCA_002698945.1 Acidimicrobiaceae bacterium | reverse complement strand
GCGGACGACGACGGCGACTACGACCGCCCGGGCGCCGCGATCTACCCGGCGCTGCTCGAACCGCTGTACGAGGCAGCGCTCGATCCGGTGCTCGGACCGGTGGTCGAGGCGGGTGTCAGCGTGCGCGGCATCGGCGGTGCGAGCATCGTCGACAAGGACCTGCGCACCCTCCTCGGCGACGACGTCGAGGGTCCGTTCTCCGTCCAGTACTGCGGCACCGGCGACCTCGACGCCTGCCGTGACGCCCTCTGGGAAGCGGTCGCGACGGTCGCCGACGAACTGGCCGCCGAGTACGGCGACGACACGAGTGCCTGGTTGGTCGAGGGCCGCCGCTCGATGTTCACCCCCGGCCTCATCCCCGACGACTTCCGCGCCACCAACCGCCCGACCTTCCAACAAGTCATCGAGTTCGCCAACAACTGACCGCCACGCACCGCCCACGTTCGGTCGGCCCATTCTTCCGTCCGCCCATTCTGTGGCAGCGATCATGCCGACGTTCGTCATGATCGCTTCCATGGAGATGTAGCCCGGATTCTGTGGAAGCGACAACGCCCTCCTGTGGGCATGATCGCTTCCGCAGACTCTGGAGCGAGTACCGGCTCGGAACCGGCAGCCTTCCCGTCCGCTCAACGCGTCAGCCTGCTGGACTGACCGAGGCGCCGGGGGACGGTTCGCTGATCCAGACCTCCGCGGTGAGGCGGTCGTACGAGTATCGACCGACCACGTCGGCGACGAACGCGTCGGCGTGCTCGGTACGCACCAGCGCCACGGCGCATCCGGCGAACCCGCCACCGGTCATCCGTGCCCCCAGGCAACCGGGTGCGCCGACGGCGACCTCGACGATCGCGTCGAGACCGGGACCGGACACCTCGAAGTCGTCACGCAGCGACGTGTGGCTCTCGTTCATCAGTGCGCCGAAGCGCTCCGTGTCGCCTGCCTCGAGGCTGTCGATCACCGACAGCACGCGATCGTTCTCGGTGACGATGTGGTGTGCGCGTCGCCGGTCGGTCGGGTCGCTGATCCGGTCGAGATCGGCCAGGGTCGCATCGCGGAGCGCCGACACGCCGATCGCCGCGGCCGCCCGTTCGCAGGATGCCCGGCGCTCGTCGTACGCCGCCTCGGCCAGCACCCGCCTGGTCTTGGTGTCCATCACGGCGATCACCACGTCGGACGGCATGCGCGTGGGTGTGAGGGTGAGGGCGCGGCAGTCCATGAGGCTCGCGTGTCCCTCGACGGCGCCGGCCGAGATGAACTGATCCATGATCCCGCTCTGCAGGCCGACCACCTCGTTCTCGACGCGCTGGCCGATCCTCGCCACCTCGATGGGCGGCCACTCGAGGCCTGCGCGTGCGAGCAACGCCCGGATCGTGGCGACCTCGAGCGCCGCCGACGACGACAGACTGGCGCCGGTCGGGATGTCGGTGTCGATGCACGCCCGCCATCCACGAGCGGCGACGCCCTCGCGCTCGAGCAGGTCGATCACGCCGACGAGGTGCTTCGCCCACGACGGTGCGTCGCCGCCGGGGCCGATCTCGATCTGACCGAATCCGGCCGAGTCGATCGTCACGCGGCCCATCGCCGGGTCACCGATCGACGCGAAGCTGAGCACCGTGTCGAACGGGAGTGCCATGGGGAACGTGAAGCCGTCGTTGTAGTCGGTGTGCTCGCCGATCAGGTTCACGCGGCCGGGCGCTCGCGCCAGGAAGTCGGGCGTCCCCCATCGGTCACGGTGCCGTCGCCGCACGCGTGCTGCCGCCCTCGGGGTGTCCACGACCGAGCACGATACGGGTGCCCGTTAGCGTTGGTGAGACATGCCCGAGTCAGACGAGCATCACGTCGACGAGAACGTCGTCGACCGCCATCGCCCGCTCGTGCACTTCACCGCGGACCGGGGGTGGATCAACGATCCGAACGGTCCGATCGTGCTCGACGGTCGCTACCACCTCTACTTCCAGCACAACCCGAACGGTCCGCACTGGGGCGACATCTCGTGGGGACATGCGGTGTCCGACGATCTGGTCAGCTGGCGCGAACTCCCGGTCGCCATCCCCGCCCAGGCCGACCACCTGATCTTCTCCGGCAGCGCCGCGGTCGTCGGTGACGGCACCGTGGCGGCGTTCTACACCGGGCATCGCCTCCACGCTGATCCGGCACTCGTCCGGCAGGATCAGCGGATCGCGATCAGTCGCGACGGGGGCACGACGTTCGAGCCGGTTGCGTGGAATCCGGTCATCGATCTCGATCTGGTCGACTTCCGCGATCCCTCCGTCTGGTGGCACGCGCTCACGGCGCGGTGGGTGATGGTGACGGTGCTCCCGCACGAGCGGCGGGGGGTGGTGTTTCGTTCGTCCGATTTGGTCACCTGGGAGGAGTGCTCACGGTTCGGACCGTCCGGCGCGACGGATGGCATCTGGGAGTGTCCGGCCCTGTTCGAGGTACCGGTCGTCGACGGCGAAGGTCGCCGGCTCGACCGACGCTGGGTTCTGAAGGTCGACCACAACCCGGGCCATGTCGCGGGCGGCTCGGGAGGTCAGTACTTCGTCGGCGACTTCGACGGTGGCACGTTCGTCCCCGACGATGCGGCGACGAGTTCGGTGACACCGAACTGGATCGACTGGGGCGCCGACTTCTACGCCGCGCTGCCGTTCGCCGGCGAGACCGTCAGCGAGGTCGCAGGCAAGGCCGTCAGCGAGGTCCCCGGCGAGGTCGGCCGGACGTGGATCGCGTGGATGAGCAACTGGGACTACGCCCACGACACTCCCACCACGCCCTGGCGCGGCGCGATGTCGATCCCGCGTCGAGTGACCCTCGTCGAGCGCGGCGGGGGACTGGTGCTCGCACAGCGACCGGTCGTCGGACGCGACGGAGATGTCCGGGACCGCCACGACCTGACGCTCCGTCCGACGGGCGAGCCGATCCCGGTTCCGGATGTGTACCGCCTCGACGTCGAGGTCGAACTCGGTGGTGCGTCCCGGGTCGCCGTCCGGTTCGGGATGGGAGCCGACGCCGAGGTGCTGGTGTCGTACGACCGCCTCGCGGCGACCCTGACCGTCGACCGTTCGGCATCGGGGGAGCGCCCGAACGAGCGATTCTCGACCGTGCACCGAGCGCCGCTCGACGTCGCGGGCCGGCTCGTCCTCGACGTGATCGTCGACCGCTCCTCGATCGAGGTCTTCGCCGACGACGGCACCGTCGTGTTCACCGAGGTGATGTACCCGCCCCCTGGCGAACGCACCGTGACGGTGGAAGGTGCGACGGGCACGGCGCGGCTGCTGGTGACGCCGCTCACGACCTCGGCAGCACCCGGGTGACCGGTCCATCTGACCCACCCGTGTCTGGCGGCGGGTCGTCGCGCACGCGACACTGACAGCGTGTCGGGCAAGGTGGCGTTCGTGCTGGGAGGAGGCGGGCTGCTCGGGGCCCACGAGGTCGGCATGCTGCAGGCACTGCTCGAGGCCGACATCGTTCCCGACATGGTCATCGGTACGTCGATCGGCGCCGTCAACGGCGCGCTGTTCGCGGCCGAGCCGTCACTCGACCAGGTGGAGCGGATGCGCGAGCTGTGGTCCTCGCTCAGCCGGGCCGAGGTGTTCGGCGGGTCGATCGTCTCCGGCATCAGGACCCTCGCCCGCTCGCGCACCCACGTGTACGGCAACGACCGGCTCCGAGCGCTGCTCACCGATGCGCTCCCCGCCGAACGGATCGAGGATCTCCAGCTGTCGTTCGAGTGCGTTGCCGCGTCGATCGAGCACGCCCGCGCTCGCTACTTCGACCGCGGTCCGATCGTCGACGCCGTGCTCGCCTCCTCGGCGGTGCCGGGACTGCTGCCGCCGGTCGAGATCGACGGCGAGCACTTCCTCGACGGCGGACTGGTCGCGTCGATCCCGCTCGACCGGGCGATCGATCGTGGTGCCGAGCAGGTGTTCGTGCTCCAGGTCGGACGGGTCGAGCAGCCGCTGCGGGCGCCGAGCCAGCCGTGGGAGGTTGCCCTCGTCGCGTTCGAGATCTCGCGCCGTCACCGCTTCGTCGAGGCGCTCGCCGCCGCACCGGACCACGTGAGCGTCCACGTGCTCCCGACCGGCGACCCGAAGGACTTCGACGACCTCCGCCAATACCGTGACCTCGGTGACACGGGCCGGTTGATCGCCGATTCGCACGACGCGACGCGGTCGTACCTCGTCGAGCACGGACTCGTCCCGTGAAGCTGCCGCCGCGTTGGGTGCGGCGCCTCGTCCTCTGGCCGCTGCCGTTGCTGCTGGTGTGGGTCTACGTCGCGTCGGTGCCGATGCTGCTCATCGTCGCCTGCATCGTGTCGTACCGGTTGCCCGGCTCGTGGCGGGCGGTGCGGTCGCTCGGGCTGGCGACCGTCTACGTGTTCGTCGAGGTGGGGATCCTGGTCGGCGCGTTCGGCCTCTGGATCGCGACCGGATTCGGGCTGCGACTCCGCTCGCCGTGGTCGGTCCGGGCCCACTATCGCCTGCTCGGCTGGGCGCTGCGCACCCTGGTCGCGGCCGGTCGTCGACTCTTCAGTCTCGAGATCGAGGTCAATGGGTTCGTGCGCGACGTCGATGGCCGGCACCCCGTCGAGCCGCCAGGGCCGATCGAGCATCCGCTCGTCGTGATGAGCCGACACGCCGGACCGGCCGACTCGATCCTGTTGATGCACGAACTGATGGCGCAGTTCGACCGCCGCCCGCGCATCGTGCTCAAGGAGGCGCTGCAGTGGGATCCAGCGTTCGACGTGCTGCTCAACCGCCTCCCGGCGCACTTCGTCCGGCACGGTGCCGATCGCGACGAGGTGCTCGATCTGCTTCGCCATCTGGCGTCCGACATGGAGCCGGGCGACTCCTTCGTGATCTTCCCCGAGGGCGGCAACTTCACGCCGCGACGCCGGGAGCGGGCGATCGAGTACTTCGAGCGGCACGGCCGCACCGCCGAGGCGGCGCGGGCCCGCGGGTTGCAGCACGTGCTCGCGCCGCGTACCCACGGCGCCCTCGCCGCCCTGGCCGGTTGCCCGGCGGCGATGCCGGTGTTCGTCGCACACACCGGACTCGACGAGATCACCGGTCCGCGCGACCTCTGGCGGGCGATCCCCGACCACAAGGTGCTCGACATGGTGTTCGTCGCCGTGACCCCGGATCTCCTGCCGGCGTCGGAGGACGAACGCGTCGAGCTGATGTGGTCGGCGTGGGAACAGATCGACCAGTGGATCGCCGACGGTCCGGAACGACGCACTCAAAATTCACTCAAACATCATTGACTCAATCAAAGCTGAGTGATCAGATGACCGTATGGAATCAGATGGCGGTATGGGCCTGGAGCCGACGGAGTCCGGTCGGCTGGAGTTGGAACGACGCGCCGCGATCCACGCTGCCCTCGGCGAACCCGTCCGACTGGCGATCGTCGACGACCTCGCGGTCAGCGACCGGTCCCCGAAGGAGCTGAGCGAGCGGTTCGCCATTCCGACGAATCTGCTCGCCCACCATCTCGACATCCTGGACTCGGCCGGCGTCATCGAGCGGTTCGTGTCCGCAGGCGACAAGCGACGCCGGTACGTGCGTCTCGTGAGCAAGCCGCTCGGCGCACTCGGTGTCGGCGCGGGTCGACCGGCCGGGCCGGTGGTCTTCGTCTGCAGTCACAACTCGGCACGCTCGCAGCTCGCCGCTGCGCTGTGGCACGCCCGAACGGGGGAGGCGGCTCGATCCGCCGGGACCCACCCGGCGGATGCCGTACACCCCGGCGCGGTCGCCGCGGCGCAGCGAATCGGACTCGACCTCGTCGATGCACGACCATCTCTCCTCGGCCCGATCGACGAGGGCGAACTCGTCGTCACGGTCTGCGACCGGGCCCACGAGGAACTCGTGCCGGGTGACGACTGGTGGCACTGGTCGCTACCCGACCCGATCGAGGACGGCAGCGACGACGCGTTCGACACCGTCGTCACCGGTCTCGAGCACCGCATCCGATCCGTCTGGAACTGACGGGCATCGAAAGGAACCACCATGTCCGACTACACCGCCGGCCTGCCGACCGAGCAGGTCGTCCTGATCCGACAGGCTGCAGAACGCCTTCGTCGCGAGTTCGACGGCACCTTCAATCTGGCGACCATCGAGCGCTACATCGCCGGCAGCAAGGACATCCTCGAAGCCCGTGCCAAGTTCACGACCTGGATGCCGCTCCTCGTCGAACGTCTGACGCGCGACCGGCTGCGGGCGGTGGCGCGACTCGAGGCGGATCACCTCGATCGCCCGGCGGTGCTCTTCGTGTGTGTCCACAACGCCGGGCGCTCACAGATGGCGGCCGGGTGGTTGCGGTCGCTGGCCGGCGACCGCGTCGACGTCTTCTCCGGCGGCACCGAACCTGGCGTCGAGGCCAACGCGGTCGTCGTGAGCGCGATGCGCGAGGTCGGCATCGACGTCGCCGGTGAGCTGCCACAGCCGTGGACCGACGAGATGGCTCGCGCCGCCGACGTCATCGTCTCGATGGGGTGCGGTGACGCCTGCCCCGTGTACCCGGGCAAACGATACGAGGAGTGGGATCTCCCCGATCCGTCGGGTCAACCGATCGACGTCGTACGAACGATCCGGGACGACATCAAGGTGCGCGTCGACGCCCTCGTGGCACACCTCGGGTTGCACGCCACGACGTAGCCGCTCGACGCGGACTCGCCGCCGGCGGGCCTCACCCCGGTCCCGGCGAGTGAGGTATCGACCACCTGATGTGACGTCGACACTACGCTCATGCGCCATGAGGGATGAGCAGTCGCCGACGACGTCCCGGATCGGGCGCCGATCGGGCGTCGGAAGGATCCGCCGCCCCGAGGTGTTCGCACCGCCCGCACCGACCGAGACGCCCCAGCCGCCTCCCGAGCGGCTGATGTCGACCACCGATGTTCGCGAGCCCGTCGTCATCACGCACGAGCAGGTCGTCGACGGTGCCGACGCCGAACTGCTGTGGGAGGCGTACCACGCCAACTTCGAGCCACTCGCCGAACTCGCCATCCTGCAGCACCTCTACACCCGCGACGAGGTGCTCGCCGAACTCGCCAACCCGCGGATCTTGAAGATCGTCGGTCGCCAGGGTGGCCGACCGGTCGGGATGGGGATGGTCACCAACTGTCTCGACGACGTGCCCCAGATCTCACCGGCGTTCCTGCGCGCCAAGTACCCCGACCATGCCCAGCGCGACGCGATCTACTTCGGCATCCTCGTCATGGTGTCGCCCGAACACCGCGGGCGCACCCTCTTCTCGCGGCTCTACACCGAGATGTGGCAGGTACCGGCGCGAGCCGGCGGCGTCCTCGCGTTCGACATCTGCGACTTCAACCGGATGGCATTCGACACCGACTCGCTCACCCGCCGCATCGCCGACCAGTTCCCCGAAGCGACGGTCGACGTGATCGATCGACAGACGTGGTACGTCGCCGAGCTGCCGAAGCCGATCCCGGACACCGCAACGCGCCGTTGACGCTCAGCGCGTCGGCGCGCAGCGACGTCGCCGCTCGAACGCCGCGGTCCGACCGTCGATCGACTGCAAGGTCTCGAGGAGTTCGCCCATCGGCACCGGCGCGCTGAACAGGTAGCCCTGCATCTTCGTGCACCCCAGATCGAGCAGACGACGCGCCTGCTCGTGGGTCTCGACCCCTTCGGCGATCGTCGTCAAGCCGAGCGCAGTGGCCATCTTGATGATCGCGGCGACGAGCGAGACATCCGACTCGTCGTGACCGAGTCCGGACACGAACGATCGGTCGATCTTCACGACGTCGACCGGGAACCGCTTCAGGTACGACAGGGACGAGAACCCGGTGCCGAAGTCGTCGACCGAGAGCCGCACGTCGAGCGAGGTGAGCGCCGTCATCGCCGCGGACGCCGCGAGCGTGTCGCCCATCATCACGCTCTCGGTGATCTCGAGGAACAGGGCACGTCCGGGCAGGTGATGTCGGTGGAGGGTCTCGGCGACCAGATCGGCGAAGTCGGCCGATTGCAGCTGACGCGGCGACACGTTGACCGACGCGTAGAAGTCGCTCGCCGACGGGACGTTCGCCCGCATCCAGGCGACCTGGCGGAGGGCCTCGTCGAGGACGAAGGCGCCGAGCGGGATGATCAGCCCCGACTCCTCGGCGACGTCGATGAACTCGGCCGGGGCGACGCGCTCGGTGCCCTTGGTCCAGCGTGCCAACGCTTCGACACCCAGCACCCGGCCGTCGGGCCACGACACGACGGGCTGGTAGGCCACACCGATCTCGCCGCGGTCGATCGCGGTCCGCAAGGTGCGCTCGATGTCGACCCGTCGCTCGATGCGCTCACGCATCGACGCGTCGAACACGGTGATCGCATCGCGCCCGGTCTCCTTCGACCGGTACATCGCAGCGTCCGCTTCGCGGATCATGGTGGTCGCGTCGATCGTGCCGTCGAAGCCGGAGACCGAGATGCCGATCGACGCCGATGTGAACACGGCGACGCCGTCGCTGAGTACGAACCGCTCCGCCACGACGGCTCGGATGCGCTCGGCCAGCGACAACGCACTGGCGGTGTCGCCGTCGGGGACCAGCACCAGGAACTCGTCGCCGGACACACGGCCCACCGTGATCGGCGGCGGCGCGACCCGGCGCAACCGTTCGGCCGCCTGCACCAACAGTTCGTCGCCGGCGGCATGCCCCATCGAGTCGTTGATCAGCTTGAAGCGATCCAGGTCGATGAACATCATCGCCGCCCGCCGGCCGGGCGTGTGGATCAGTTCGTCCGCCCGCTCCGAGAGCAGGTGCCGTCCCGGCAGACCGGTGAGTTCGTCGTGCGTGGCGCGGTGCGTGAGCTGTGTCTGGTGCGCGGCTTGGGTTCGCATCAGACCGACGATGCGCGCCACGGCGGAGACGGCGAGTGCGGTACAGAGCGCCACCGAGATGAGCCGATCGCGCGTGACGCCCTCGCCCAACAGCACGGCGACCGGGGCGAGCACGGAGACGCCGACGACGATGCGGCGCACGATCGACATGTCGCTCGGGGAGTCGGCGTCGATCGCTCGGAACCGCGCCGAGGAGGGGTGGAGGAGCGCGGTCCCGATGCAGGCCGGGACGAGGAGGTACGGCACCTCGAGCACGTTCTTGGACGCGCCGGACAGATGGCCGACCTCACCGAGGGCGAAGATGACATCACCCGACAGCAGCGCCACGGTGCCGGCGAGCAGGAGGAGGAACGCCGGCGTGTGTTCGCCGCCGCTGAAAGCGAGCCGAGCGGCGATGATGAGCAGGCACATCGCGGCGACCGGATAGACGACCACGGCGAGCTGGGCCATGAACCAGGTGTCGTCGATGTCGAAGGTCGGGATGACGAGGAGTTCGTGGACCGCGAGCGATGCACCCGCTGCCAACATCAGCCCGTCCAGGACGACGTCGCGGTCGGAGGTCGCCGTGCGGGTACGGAGGAGCCCCACGAGCGCCACCCCGAACGCCAGGTAGCCGGGGAGGGCGAACAGGTCGGGGAGCAACGAGCGGCCGTCGGTGAGGTCGCCCGTGGCGCCGGTCGCCTCGCGGAGCACGCCGGCGATCGTCCAGAGGAGGCCGATGCCGATCAGGATCCACCACGGCCACGTCGGGTCGGGTCGGTGCCGGCGCAATCCGACGATCCCGCACGCCACCCCGCCGAGGAGCACGACCGGGTAGGCGAGCGCACCCACCGCTCCCGTCGCATGGACGACGATGATCACCCCGAACACCCCGAGCACCCACCACGGCAGGTGGTCCACGACGCGCACGGTGAGACGACGCCGGGCGTCGCTCGACTCGCCGGTCGCGCCGGGCGCGCCGTGGTTCAGGTCGACGGACACGCCTGTGTATCGGCACCGTCGGTGGCGGTCTTGACCGGACAGCGAAGGTCGGGATGACCAGTGCGCGGTTCGGCGACGCATCCGTCGCGTCGGCTCGAGCGGCGCGTCAGCGGGTGTGCGGCAACCAGGCGGCGATCGCGTCGCCGATCTCGTGGGGGCTGTCCTCCTGGATGAAGTGACTGCCGGCGACGGTCACCTCGGTCAGGTTCGGCCACGTCCGGACCCAGTCGCGCTGTGGTCCGGTCAGGATCGCGCCCGGGTCGGCGTTCACGAACAGCTTCGGGAGGTCGGAGGTCTCGAGCCAATCGGCATACGACCGGACGATCGACGTGACGTCGGCCGGCTCGCCCTCGATCGGGATCTGTCGTGGCCAGGTGAGGGTGGGGCGGCGGTGCCGCGGCTCGACGAACGGTCGGCGGTACTCGTCGTGTTCGTCCTGAGCGAGGGTGCGCAGGACCGAACCCGGCAGGACCGCCTCGACGAACAGGTTCTTGTCGATGATCATCGCCTCACCGGCGTCCGAGCGGAACGCCTGGAAGATGTCGCGCGCGGCCGCCGGCCACTCGTCCCAGGTCACGGGCCGCACGATGGCCTCCATGAACGCGATGCCGGCGACGCGGTCGCGGTGACGGTTGGCCCAGTCGAAGCCGAGCGCCGAACCCCAGTCGTGGACGACGAAGACGATGTCGTCACCGAGATCGAGGTGGTCGAACAGGCCGTCCAGGTAGGCGCGGTGCTCGACGAAGGAGTAGGCGCCGGGCGAGGTGTCGTCGAGCTTGTCGGAGTCGCCCTGTCCGATCAGGTCGGGGGCGATGCACCGGCCGTGCTCGGCGAGGTGGGGGATGACGTTACGCCACAGGTACGACGAGGTCGGATTGCCGTGGAGGAACACGATCGACCGTCCCTCGCCGCGCTCGTGGTAGGCCATGCGTTTCCCGTCGACGGCTGCGTACTGCTTGGAGAGCGGGGTGGTGTCGAACCCGGTCATGTGGGGCCTCCGGGGTCGGGACGGGCGGTGCCCGCCCACCTTACGGAACGAGGGAGTCGGCTCTGGTCCGCTCCCGCGGCGATGCCGGAGCCGGTGGCGCGGAGCTCCGCCGCATGCGCTCGCCGACGGCCGCGACGTGTTCGCCGATGAGGCACTCGTTGGCCCCGAGACGGATCGTGTCGACCGCGCCGGCATCGATGTTCGCCTGCACCTCGACCGCCGCAGCGAAGTCCTCGGCGGGGATCGTGGCACACACCCGCTCCCAGTTGCGCTGCCACAATTCGGTCGCATCGAAGCGTTCGGCCGGGACCATCATCGTCAACCGGGCCACGGTGCGGGTCGGATCGTTCGGATGGGGGCGGAGCGAGAACAGCTCGACGTGGCCCGCCTGCCATTGCACGACGGTGCCGGGCACGAGCACGAACGCTCCGGTGAGGTGCCGGAGGACCTCCCAGTCGTCGCGGGGCCGTTCGGCCAGTTCCTTCACGAGCCGGTTCTTCGGGAGCCAGCCGCCGAAGTGGCTGCCGAATCGGTCCATCGCGATCAGGTTGGCGGGAAAGTACGGCGCGATCGAGTCACGGTGCAGATACTTCAGGTGGTAGATCTCCATGAAGCCGTCCGTGAGCAGCTTCCAGTTGCACACGAGGTCGTACTCGGTCGTCGCGAAGTGCACCATCTCGCCGAGTCCGAGTTGGCCGAACAACTCGTCGACGTCGGCGCCGAGCCACTCGGCGACCGAACGAGGCTCGGCGTCGGCGTCGGGGGTGACCCAGATGATCCCGTGGCGTTCCTCGCAGCCGAGTCGGCGGAGGCCTTGCGTGCACGGCTCGGTCGAGAACAGTGTGGCGTCCGACACCGAGCGGAGCGTCCCGTCGAGTTCGTACGACCAGGCATGAAAGCCGCACGAGAAGATCCGTGCCGACCCGGACGCTCGGGTCTCGACGGTGGCGCCGCGGTGCGCGCACGCGTTGCGCATCGCGTGGACGACGCCCGATCGGTCACGGGTCACGATGATCGGCACGCCGGCCAGCCGGAGCGTCACGAAGTCACCCGGTGCCGGGAGTTCGCTCGACGCCAGTGCGGCGACCGGTGAGGCAGCGATGAGGGCGAGCTCCTGCGCATGTCGTGTCGGGTCGGTGTACACGCTCGGATCGAGTTCGGTGAATCCGGTCGTCGCCGGCGTCGGTCCGCGCTCGATCAGGTCGCGCACCCGGTCGCCGATCTCGAGTTCCGTCTCCCGCTGCATACCGACCGAGTATTCGACCCGTACCGCGCACTGTCAACCCGGGCCGTGCCCACTTCGCGTCGCGCTCGGTCCCGCAGACGGGACTCAGCGCGACATGAACGGATCGGGCGCGGCGGCGTAGCGTGCGACGCATGTCGCCGGACGCCGTGGCCGAACTCGCCCATCTGCGGCGAGCACGCGATCTCATCGATCGCGAGTTCGCGTCGCCGCTCGACGTGCCCGCGATGGCGGACGTCGCTGCGATGTCGCCCGCGCACTTCTCGCGTCGCTTCCGCGATGCGTACGGCGAGACGCCGTACAGCTACCTCATGACGCGTCGGATCGAGCGCGCACAGGAACTGCTGCGCCACGGGTCCACCGTCACCGACGCATGTATGGCGGTCGGCGCGACGTCGCTCGGATCGTTCAGCGCCAAGTTCTCGGAGATCACGGGGATGACGCCGTCGGTGTACCGGGGGCTCGACCACAGCGACCTCCGATCGGTGCCGCCGTGCGTGGCCAAGGAACAACTGCGCCCCCGACGCACCGCACCGACCCGGACCCAGATCGCCGAGCATTGATCGAGCAGGAATGGAGAAGCGGTCGCCGGCTGCTCGTCCGTACGGTGGCGGCATGAACGTTTCCGTTTCCACCATGTTCATCACCGTGCACGACGGTGATGAAGCGCTCAGCTTCTATCGCGATGCCCTCGGCCTGGAGCTCCGCAATGACGTCACGAAGGGTGACTTCCGCTGGATCACGGTCGGTGCGCCGGGGCAGGACGTCGACGTGGTGCTCTCCTACCCGCACGGCGGTCGCTCCGAGGCCGACGGTGACGCCTTGCTCGCTCTCGTCACCAAGGGTGCGATGCAGGCCGCCATCTTCCGCAGCGACGACCTCGACGCGACGTTCGAGCTGGTGCGCCAGAGCGGAGCCGAGGTGCTCCAGGAACCGAAGTCGCAGCCGTGGGGCGTGACCGACTGTGCGTTCCGCGACCCGTCCGGCAACCTGATCCGGATCGCCCAGGCCTGAGGAGCAACCGTGAAGACGATGACCTGCAAACAGCTCGGCGGGCCGTGCGACCACCAGCACCATGGTGACTCCGCCGACGACGTGATCAACGCCCAGGACCGGCATCTCAAGGAGATGGAGGCCGCCGGGGACACCGCTCATCAACCGGCGCGTGACGAGATGAAGTCCCGCTGGCGCAAGCCCGTGTCGGGTCTGCGCTGGTACCGCGACGCGAAGCGACGCTTCGCCGAACTCCCGGACGACTGACCCACCCCGTCGTCGCGTTCTCGGTGGCCCGCGTCCTGCGATCTCGGACCGGGTTCACCGAGATCGCACCCCCAGGACGTCACGGTTCTGGTTCGACGATGTCGACGAGGAGCTCCATCGATCGGATCCAGTCGTCGACGTTCGTCCGCCACGGTGCCGACACCACGTGCTGCACCCCGGCCTCGGCGTAGGCCTGACACTCGTCGCGGATCTGGGCAGCGTCCATGCCCTGCGGGTCCCACCCCGTTCGGTACGAGACGACGAAGTCGTCGCCCGACCGATCGGCGCGCAGCTCTGCGACGACGGGCGCGAGCTCATCGGCCGGCGTGCTGATCGCCTGGAAGCCGTCGCCGCGTGTGGCGGCGCGGCGGCGGGCCGGCCGACTCATCCCGCCGATCCAGATCGGGATCGACCGGTCGGGCTGGGGGAGCACCCGCAGGTCGTCGAACGAGTAGTGCTCGCCGTGGAACGTGGCCGGATCGTCGACCCACACGGTGCGCATGACGTCGATCGCCTCGTCCATCCGTGCACCCCGGTCGGCGAACCCCTGCCCGAGCGCGTCGAACTCCGCCTCCGACCAGCCGACGCCGGCGACCACCGTGAGGCGGCCGGCGCTCATGCGGTCGAGGCTGGCGAGGCTGTTGGCGAGCTGCAACGGGTGGTACTGCGGAACGACGAGCACGCTCGTGCCGATGCCGACCCGCTCGGTCGCCGCAGCGGCCCACGCGAGCGACAGCAGCGGCTCGTACAAGTACGGCGACGGGTACTTCTGATCGGCCGGCTGGACGATGTGATCGCTGACCCACACGTCGGCCACGCCGAGCGCCTCGGCGCGCATCGCGACGGAGCGGATGGCCTCGGGTGAAGCTGCACGGCCGTACTGGGGGAGGTGGATGCCGAGTCGCATACCGCCACCTTGGCAAAGTGGCGACTCGTCGTCACGGTCGGAGTGCGACGGCGGCTACGGCCCGCCCACCATCGCCGTCGGACTCGCAGAGCATGGCGTGGCCGTATTCGCCGCGGCCCTGCCGACCGAGATGTCGGCGTTCGCGCTCGCGTCCGACGGCGACGCCGCACTCGTCATCACCGTCGACGGCGACGTGCACCGCATCGACGTGGACGCCGGGTCGATCGTCGCGTCGAACGCGATCGTCGAGGCGTTCGAGCTCCCCGACGGGCACGGCGGTCCGCCGGTGCCGCGCATCGCCGTGGTCGACGGTCACATCTTCGTCATCGACCCCGCCACAGGTTCCGTGATCGAGTTGGACGAGCGCCTGGACGAGCGTGCGCGATTCGAGGTCGGTGGCGCGCCGGCGGGCGTGGTCCTGGTCGGCTGACGCCGGACCGGACGTCGCCCGCTTCGTACGGGCGACGTCCGGTCGGTAGGTTCCCTCCCGAACGCGACGCGTGCTCGTGGAGGTGGCGACGATGCAACACGACTTCTCGGAGGTGCCGGTCATCGACCTGGCCGGCGAGCTCGACCGACTCGGGTCCCAGGAGCTCGGCGATCGGCTGGCCCGCGTCTTCCACGAGGTCGGGTTCGCCGTCGTCACGGGGCACGGCGTGCCGACTGCGACGACGGAGTCGGCGTTCGACGCGGCTCGCCGGTTCTTCGCGTTGCCCGACGAGCACAAACAGCTCGTCGACAAGCGACGCTCGCGCCACTTCCGCGGCTGGGAGGCGACCGGGGTCGAGCGGACCAACAACCGGCCCGACATCCGCGAACAGCTCGACTTCTGGACCGAGCACCCGGCACGTGCGGTCGACGTGGAACCCCCGTACCTGCGACTGCTCGGCCCGAACCAGTGGCCGTCGGACGACGTCGCGCCGGGCTTCACCGCCGCCGTGCAGGCATGGATCGCCGCAGCAGCCGGGGTCGCGGACCGCATGATGGGGCTCCTGTCGCTCGGCCTCCGGCTCGACGAGGCGCATCTGCGCGACGCCTTCGGCGATGAGTGCATGTCGCTCTGCAAGGTCATCAACTATCCGCCGACGCCGGCCGGACAGTTCGGCGTCAACGCGCACCACGACGCCGGATTCCTCACGGTGCTGGCGACGGGTGGCACGCCGGGTCTCGAAGTGCAGAACGCGGCCGGGGAGTGGATCCCGGTGCCGATCGTCGACGACGGTCTGGTCATCAACCTCGGCGAGGTCTTCCAGAAGATGACCGGCAACTACTTCGTCGCGACCGCGCATCGCGTCGTGACATCGCAGGCACGCCGGTCGATCGCGTACTTCCACGGACCGTCGCTCGAGATGCCGCTCGTGGCGCTGCCGCTGGAGCAGCGTTTCGTCGACGCGGTGGCGGCGAGTCCGCGCCACGCCGACGCCGGGTTCATGGTGCAGCCCGACGAGATCGCCGCCGGCGCGGCCGACATGTCGAGCCGCCACCATCCCGACCGATATGGCGAGCAGCTGTGGAACTACTTCCGGCGCAGCTATCCCGACAACGTCTGCCTGCACTACGGCGACACGTGACGGTCACGCAGCCATCCCGGGTCAGGTGACGATCGGTGACGGGCTCGGCTGCGCCTCGCCCGTCACCTCCGGCACCTGACCCGATGGAGTGAGGTCGAGGCCGGGATAGCCGGCTTCGGCGAGATCGGCGATCCGCTTGGCATAGCGGTGAGCCCCACCGAAGTAGGCGTGGTAGCGCACGGTGCCCTCGCCGCGACCGGGCAGGTTCGGGTTGTACCCGGTGAACCATCCCTTGCTGCGACGGAACAGCAACCGCTCGTGGGCCTTGATGACCTCGTCGAGCCACTCCTGCTCGGGTTCGGACCGCGCCTCGATGCGGTCGATGCCGTGCTCCCGCGCGTGCTCGAGCAGGTCGGTGATCCAGTTGGCGCCCGTCTCGATGGCTCGCGGGAAGTTGGTGGACCCCGACACGCTCTGCGGACCCGCGACCATGAGCAGGTTCGGGAAGCCGGCAGACAGCAGCCCGTGATAGGTGGTCGTGACGTCGGCCCACTTGTCCTTCAGGGCCATGCCGTCGACGCCTCGGATGTCGATGCGGTCGAACGCACCCGTCATCACGTCGAAGCCGGTCGCGTACACGATGATGTCGAGGTCGTAGTGCGCGTCGGCGGTCTGGATGCCGGCGGCGGTGATGCGTTCGATCGGGCTGTCGGACAGGTCGACGAGCTCGACGTTGTCGCGGTTGTAGGTCTCGAAGTAGTTCGTCTCGAGCGGGAGCCGCTGCAGCCCGAACCCGTGATCTTTCGGGATCAGCTTCTCCGCCACGACCGGGTCGTCGACCCGTTGTCGGATCCGGTCGGCGATGTACTCCGACATCTCCCGGTTCGCTTCCTCGTCGAGGAAGATCTCACCGAAGTTGGCGGCCAGGATCGCGAAGCCGGGCTGTTCGTACAGGTCGTCCCAGATCGCCCGCCGTTCCTCCGGCGTCTTGTCCCAGAACCCCCAGATCGGGGTGTGGAGGAATCCGCCGTTCGACGCGGCACAGGCGGCGAAGATCTCGTCGTAAAGGGCACGGATGTCGGCCATCTCCTCGTCGGAGATCTCCGAGTTGTTGAGCGGTGAACTCCAGTTGGGTCGACGCTGGAACACCTTCAGCTCGGCGACCTCGGGTGCGATCGCCGCGATCACCTGGATGCCGGTTGCCCCGGTGCCGATCACGCCGACGCGCTTGCCGGCGAGGTCGACCGGTTCGGTCGGCCAGGCGTAGGTGTGGAACGACTCGCCCTCGAAGTCGTCCTTGCCGGCGAAGTCCGGGACGATCGGTGTCGAGATCGGACCCAGGCTGGCGACGACGAAGCGGGCGACGTACTCCTCGCCGTTGGTCAACTCGAGGTGCCAGCGGCGTTCGGGTTCGTTCCAGATCATCCGTTCGACGCGGCACCCGAACCGTATGTGGCGGCGCAGGTCGAACTTGTCGACGACGAACTGGAGGTAGCGCAAGTTCTCGGGTTGAGGTGAGAAGCGCTCCTTCCAGTGCCACTCGTCGAGCAGTTCGCGCGAGAACGAGTAGCCATAGGTGTAGCTCTCCGAGTCGAAGCGGCAGCCGGGGTAGCGATTGCGGTTCCAGGTACCACCCACGTCGTCGTCGGCCTCGAGCACGAGGGCGTCGAAGCCGCCGTCGACGAGCCGCTTGATCTGATAGATGCCGGACACCCCGGCACCGATCACGATCACGTCCTGCTCGTGACGGTGCTCGTCGCCGTGCTCGTGACGATGTTCGTGCCGATCATCCCCCATGGACCCACCGTATTGACGGCCGGTCGCCGTCGGCGAGCCGAACCACCGGTTGTGTGGGGAGTACGGTTGGCACATGAGGGGGAAGCAGCGAACGGTGCGGTCGGCACCGGGGACGCTGGCACCGATCGCCAGCCGGATGACCGGCACGGGCCGCCGAACCGTCGGCATCTTCGTCTACCGGGGTGTCACGAGCAGCGAGGTCTACGAACCGGTCACTCGGCTCGCCGAACGGCTCGACGCCGACATCGTCGCCATCGGTCCCACCCCGGGTTCGGTCCACGGTGTCGAACCGTCGCGCGAGATCGAGGTCGATGTCGCGGTGACCGCCGCACCAGGGGTCGACGTGCTCGTCGTCCCGGGTGGACTCGGATGGAAGCAGGTGATCGACGACGAAGCGTCGCGCACGTGGTTGGCGACGGCCGCGGTCGACGCCCAGGGCATCCTCGCCATCTCGACGGGATCACTCCTGCTCGCGTCGGTCGGACGGTTGGAGGGCCGCGACGCGACCGGTCACTGGCTGGCCGATGCCGAACTCGCGGCATTGGGGGCGGTCGCGACGGGCCGACGAACCGCCGCGACCGACGACGGCCGTGTCGTCACCGCCGCCGGCGCGCTCGCTGCGCTCCACGTGGTCGACGAACTCGCCACCCGTTCGACCTGGGTGGAATGGATGCGGCCGTCCCCGGAGTGAGAGGGAGTGAGAGGTCAGGAGCGGAACTGGCCGAAGCAGGTGCGCAGGTCGGCGACGAACGTGTCCGGGACCTCGAACGCCGCGAAGTGTCCGCCGCGATCGTGCTCGGCCCAGTGGCGGATGTCGGGGAACGTCTGCTCGACCCACTTCCGCACCGGTGGCACGATCTCGCGCGGATAGACCGAGAATCCGACCGGGATGGTCACGTCGGCGGATCGACCGCCGCCGAAGCTCTCCCAGTAGAGACGAGCGGACGACGTCGCCGAGTTCGTGACCCAGTAGAGCATCACGTTGTCGAGCAGCTCGTCGCGGGTCAGTACGTTCTCAGGATGACCGTCGCAGTCGGTCCACTTCCAGAACTTCTCGAGGATCCACGCCGCCTGACCGGACGGTGAGTCGGCGAGGCCGTAGCCGAGCGTCTGCGGACGGGTCGACTGCTGCTTCGAGTAGCCGGAGTCGACCTGCTGGTACTCCAACGCTCGTTCGATCGCCCTGAGCTCGTCGGGTTCGGTCGGTTCCGACTTCGGGCGTGCCGCCATGGCCAGGGTCATGTGGGCGGCGATGCAGCGGCCGGGATGGCGGGCGGCCACCTGGTGGGTCACCGCCGATCCCCAGTCGCCGCCCTGGGCGACGAACCGGTCGTAGCCGAGCCGGCTCATCAGCTCGGCCCACACGTCGGCGATCTTCTCGATGCCCCAGCCGGCCTCGGTCGGCTTGCCGGAGAAGCCGTAGCCCGGCAGCGATGGCGCGATCACGTGGAACGCGTCGGCCGGGTCGCCACCGTGTGCGCCGGGATCGGTGAGCGGCTCGATCACCTTGTGGAACTCGACGATCGAACCGGGCCAGCCGTGCGTGATCAGCAGGGGGAGGGCGTCCGGGTTCGAGGACCGCTGATGCACGAAGTGGATCTCGACGCCGTCGATCTCGGTGACGAACTGGTCGAACCGGTTGAGGGCCGCCTCCCGTGCGCGCCAGTCGTACTCGTCGGCCCAGTAGCGGCACACCTCGCGGACGTAGGCGAGCCGGATGCCCTGCGACCAGTCGTCGACCAGTTCGGCGTCGGGCCACCGCGTGTCGCGCAGGCGTCGGCGAAGGTCGTCGAGAACCTCCTCGGGCACGTCGATGGTGAACGGGCGGATCTCGTCGCTCATCGGGCCGACCGTAGGCCGCTGGTTCCCGACGGCTGGTGTCGGACGCCGCAATGTCGCCCGCCGGCGTCCGACACCCGAGGTGGTCAACCGGCCGCCACCGGTTGGGCGAGGAGCCGTCCGGTCCGGTCGATGTCGGCGACCGCCCGTTCGATCGCCTTGCGTTCGTCGTCGACGACGGCGTCGACGACGTCCGCCCCGATCGACGCCACGGTGCGCTCGAGACCGTCGTGGTCATGGATGTCGTCACCCTTCGTGAGCGCCGATGCCACCGTCGCGAAGTGGGCACCGACGAGGGCGAAGCCGATCCTGCCAGCCAGTCGGTCGCTCACCTGGTCGTCCCGACGATCCTTGCCGTTCGTGTCGTCCGTGCGGCGGTCTCGTCCGGCCAGCATCGCGACGGCATCTGCCACGATGTCGGAGCCGACCGAGCCCGGCCGTTCGTCGACCGCGCGCACGATTGCCTCGCCGACCGCCTCGAGCTCGCGCACCCGCTTCGGGTCCGGCTCGGGGATCACGAGTTCCTCCAGGATCGGATGATCGAGCAAGGTCGTCACGACCAGCCATGGCCACAGGCATCGCCGCACCTTGGCCGGCATCAACCAGTTGACCATGTTCGACCAGAACGCCTCGATCGCCTGCATGTCGGCGTTCGACACACCTCCCGGCCGCATGCCCACCAGGTTGATGTTGACGTAGTGGTGCCACGTGGCGTCGGTGACGACCCGACCGACGTCGCCGAAGTGGCCGTCGTACGCCGCGATCGCGATGAACGATCGGGGCACGACCGCCGACTTGTCGGGCGACTCGAATCCGTTGCCGCCGGACATGGCGTACGCGACGGCGCGCGGCCGTGGCCGCATGAAGAAGAACGGACCGCCCGGCCACTCCGGTGTCGAGACCCCATCGAGGTCGAACGTCGTGGACAGATCGGTCGGGATGCGACATTCCCCCTCGTGTGGGTGATCGGGGTACACGTCGAGTGCGCCGCCGTTCGACAGCCGGATCAGCGGGTGCGCCTGCCGAACCGGCGACACGCCACCCGGTGGGAGCAGGATGAACCCGTCGGTGCCGACGGCGAAGTTCGGGTACAGCCGCTGCGGATGCACGTCGGACTGGTCGTCGAACGCGTAGGCGTCGCGCCGCCGGGAAGGTTCGTCGTGAGTCGGCTCGGGTCGCTGGCATCAGGGGTGTTCGCTGCCGCCCAGTACCGCATCTGGCGGACGCGTGGGATCTCGCCGCTCATCCCCGTCCCGAGGTCTTCGTGATCGCCGGTCGAGAAGAGACCGCCACCGGCTTGCATGAACCGCTCGACCTTGGTGAGCGCCGGGGCGCCGAGTGCGGCACCCGTGGTGCTGATCCCGAACAGGAACACGACGTCGAACTTCGAGATCGACAGATCGTCGAAGGCCTGGTCCGGTCCGCCGTCGTTGCGCGCACGGTGTTCGATGATCGGCGTCATGCCGTGGATCTGCGTCGACGCCAACACGTCGAGGAAGTGGCTGAGACCGAAGCTGCCGCTTCCGCCGCCGAGGCTCCCGTCGGTGACGACCAGGATGCGTGGTGTGCACTCCCGGAAGCGCAACCGGAGGTGCTCGAGTCGCCCGGGCTCGAATTCGAATCTGAACATGATGTGTGCTCCCTGCCGCCTGATCCGAACCCGGCCCCCGCTGGGTCGAGCAGCCAGGCGTACGCCGCAGAGAGCCGTCGGTGAGCCGCGGGATACCGACCACTGCGGAACTTTGCACAACCGTCGCTCGCGCTTGCCGAACACGTCGAGACACCGACGCAATGACGACGCTCGGCGGATCAGGCGGACACCGGGCCCGCGTCGTACCGGTCGTCCTGGTCGTCGTCGATCGGTTCGATCGCTGCCAGCCGCCGCACGGCGACCGGGGTGAACTTGAAGCCGGGGATCTTGCTCGTCGGGTCGAGGTCGGCCGACGTCAGGACGTTGCACTCGCGCCAGTGATACGGCATGAACACCGTGTCCGGTCGGAGGCCGGCGTTCGGGCGCCAGGGGACGACCGAACGACCCTGTCGACTGGTGAGCACGATCCGGTCGTCGGGCGTCAGGCCCAACTCGGCCGCGGTCTCGGGGTGGAGTTCGGCGTACGGCCCGGGTGCCTTGCGCTGCTGGGCGGGGATCCGCTTCGTCTGGTTGCCCGACAGGTACTGCGCGAGATGTCGGCCGGTCGTGAGGACGTACGGATAGTGGTCGTCGACGTCGACGGGAGGTGCAACTCGCTCGACCGCGACGAAGCGGGCCTTGCCGTCGGGGTGTGCGAAGCGATCCGTGTACAGCTGTGGCGTTCCCGGATGGCTCTCCGAGGGGCACGGCCAGAAGACGCCGTCGCGTGCGCGTTCCCACGTGATGCCCGAGTAGTCGTTCGGCCCGCCTGCCGACATGGCGCGCATTTCCTCGAACACCTCGCGTCCGCGCACGAAGTCGAAGTGGCTGCGAACGCCGAGCCGGCCGGCGAGGTTGCGGATGATGTCGATGTCGGACCAGCGCGGCACGGGCGGCACCGCCTGGTCGCAGCGCACGACCCGGCCCTCGATCGTGGTGATCGTGCCTTCCTCCTCGGCGAACGTGGTGCCCGGCAGGACGACGGTGGCGTGGCGGGCGGCCGACTCGGAGAGGAACGGATCGATGACGACGACGTGGTCGAGCGCGTCGGCTTGCGCGTCGACCGCGGTGAGGTCAGGAGCGGAGATGCGCCAATTGTTCGAGATCGACAGCAGGCCACGCACTTCCCGGCGACCCGCCATCTGGAGGATCTCGACGTAGGTCGCACCGGCGCCGGGGAGGTCGTCGACCCGGACGCCCCAGCGCTCGGCGACGACCCGGCGGTGATCAGGGTCCTCGATCGATCGACCGGCAGGCAGCTGGTTGCAGCGTTGACCCCATTCGCGACCACCTTGGCCGTTGCGCTGGCCGGTCAGCATGTCGATGCCCGACCCCGGTCGACCCGGGAGTCCGCACGCGAGTGCGAGGTTGATCATCGCCAGCACGTTGGTCGTCCCCATCGTCTGCTGTTCAGCGCCGCGAGCGTGCAGGATCATGCAGCGCCCGGCGGTCGCGATCATCCGCGCGAGGTGGCGGACGGTCGGCGCGTCGATGTCGGTCTCGGCGTCGACGAGCTCGGGCGTCCATCGCCGGGCGGCAGCGATGGCGGCGTCGAAGCCGACCGTGCGTTCAGCGATGTAGTCGACGTCGAGCAGCCCCTGACGTTCGACTTCGGCGAGCAGCCCGAGGAACAGCACGGCGTCGGTGCCGGGCCGGATCGGGAGGGCGAGATCGCCGTCCTGCACCCAGCGACCGAACCGCGGATCGACCGCCACGATCTGCGCACCCCGCTGGCGGGCACGATGGATCGCGCGCGGCAGCATGACGGGGTAGGCGTCGGACAGGTTGGCACCGACCACCACGACGACGTCGGCTCGCTCGACGTCGGAGAGGGGTGTCATCGCCCGGTCGAGCCCGAACGCCTGGAGGTTGGCCGAACCGGCCGACACCATGCAGAACCGGCCGTTGTAGTCGACGTGTCGCGTGCGCAACGCGAGCCGTGCGAACTTGCCCATCAGATAGGCCTTCTCGTTGGTGAGCGACCCACCCGACAGCACGGCGTTGGCATCGGCGCCGTACTCGTCGCGGATGCGCCGAAAGCCCCCGGCCGCACGATCGAGCGCGTCCTCCCACGTCGTCTCGACGAGCTCACCGTCGCGTCGGACGAGTGGCCGGGTGAGTCGATCGGGGTGGGGGACCTGTT
Source organism: Acidimicrobiaceae bacterium (assembly GCA_002698945.1). Taxonomy (GTDB): domain Bacteria; phylum Actinomycetota; class Acidimicrobiia; order Acidimicrobiales; family Ilumatobacteraceae; genus Ilumatobacter. Next base: position 17,231 of record NZZV01000199.1, on the reverse strand, counting down.
CCCAGGCGGTCGAACCCTTCGAACAGACCGCGCCACCGGTCAGCGGCGCGCCCTTCCAGCGAACCTGGCCGACGAGCCGACCGGCGGCGTCGGTCTCGAGACCGATCCCGCAGTTCAACGCGCAGTACGGGCAGTGCGTCAGGGTGGCGCGATCCTCGACGCTCACGATCCGGGCACCCCCACCGGGGCCAGATCGTCGTCGACGACATCGGAGGGGTGGGCCGACGGGGCCGGCACCGCGGTCGCGTGCGGTGCGTGCGGCTGCGCGGCGTGATCGACCTGGAGTTCGGTGGCGAAGCTGCCCGCCGGCTCGACCATGAGGTGGCTGGCGACGAACGCGACGGCCGCGGCGCCGGCGATCGCGAGGAAGAAGACACGATCACTCACGAACAGCCCGATCGTGAGGAACGTGACCGCGCCGACGTTGCCGTACGCCCCCGCCATACCGGCGACCTGCCCGCTGACCCGCTTCTTGACGAGCGGCACGATCGCGTACACCGCCCCCTCGCCGGCCTGGACGAAGAACGAGCAGAACATGCAGGCGGCGACAGCGAGTGCCCACGGCCAGGCCGACCCCATCGTCGACAGGAGGACGTAGCCGACGAGCAGGCCGATCAGGAGCGCCGACAGGGTGCGCTTCCGGGAGCCCAGCAGGTCGGACATGATCCCACCGGCCGGTCGCGATGCCAGGTTCATGAACGCGAAGGCCGAGGCGGCGATGCCGGCGAGGGTCGTGTCGAGTGCCCACGTCTCCTCGAAGAACGTCGGGAGCATCGACACGACGGCGAGCTCGGATCCGAACGTCGCGAAGTAGGCGAGACACAGCACGGCGACCGAGCGGAACGGATACTGGTCGGACTCGGGGTAGTCGCCGGCGAGCGCCGGCCGGTTCACCCGGAACACGGCGATCTCCTGGACGACGAGGAGCAGGGCGACCGCTACCAGCACCGCGACGAACACCGGCGTCGTGATGACGTCGACTCGCAAGATCCGCCAGGCGATCACGCCGAGGATCGCGTTGAGCGGGATGGTGAGCAGCGCCAGTCCGACGACACCGCTGCGGCTGGTCACCTCGAGCGCACCCTGGCGGCGGGGTCGGGCGTAGGTGACGCCGTCGGGCGTGTCGGTGACCGCTCGCAGATAGAACAGGCCGTACGCGGCAGCGATGACGCCGGTGAGCACGATGGCGTAGCGCCAGCCGTCGTCGCCACCGAACATCGCCGCCAGGGTCGGGAGGCTGAACGCTGCCGCCGCCGACCCGAAGTTGCCCCAACCGCCGTAGACACCTTCGGCCGTCCCGACCTCGCTCGGCGGGAACCACTCGGAGACCATCCGGATGCCGACGACGAAGCCGGCACCCACCACCGACAGTGCCAGACGACTCAGGACGAGGGTCTCGAACGAACTCGACAACGCGAAGACCGTGTTCGGGATCACGGCGAACATCAGGATCGTGGCGTAGACACGGCGCGGCCCCCACCGGTCGAGCGCCATGCCGATGAAGATCCGTGCCGGCACCGTCAGCGCGACGTTGCACAGCCCGATCGTCTTCTTCTGGTCGTCGGTCAGCCCGACCTGCTCGGCGATCGTGTTCGCGAACGGAGCAAAGTTGAACCAGACCACGAAACTCAGGAAGAACGCGAACCAGGTCAGGTGCAGGATCCGGTACTTGCCACGGAACGACCAGAGGTTCTTCACGCGACCGGCGGCCTGCGACGCGGAGGTGGGGCGGGTATCCGTTGTCATGGTGCGATCCAAGACGAGACGCGTTGCCCCGTGAGGTCGTCGTGGTGAACGACGTGTCGCATCCGGCGCACCCGGGCCGAGATCAGCCTGACAGCAGGTTCACAGCGGGTCGAGCGTGTCTGTGAGCACGCGGACATGGCCGGGTCGCCGGCTCACGTCTCGCTGGCGCGATACCCGCGACGGACGACGGTTTCGATGCCGTCGGCGGCCGCGCCGAGCCGTTGGCGAAGTCGTGCCACCGTGACCTCGACCAGGTGTTCGTCCGACTCGGCGCCGTGCCACACCCGCCGGAGCAGCTCGTGCTTGGAGAGCACGACGCCTGGTCGCTCGAGCAGTGCACTCAACACCGAGCGCTCTCGTTCGGTCAACGAGACCGGTTCGGATCCGTTGACGTAGACCATTCGGCCCTGGATGCGAACCGGCTCGCCACCCAGCCGGATCTCGCGGCCACGCGCGGCGAAGTGGCGGGCGACGAGCTGCACCATCGCCCCGAGGCGATGTCGCTCGGGAACGAGCGGCGGTTCGTATCCGTGGTCGGTGAAACCGGTCGCGCAGACGGGGCCGACGCACGCCATGACGACGTCGGTGTGGATCGCCTCGTCGAGGTCGTCCATCGCTCCGATGTGTGTCGCGATCTCGAAGAAGTTCTCGACAGCGGGCTTCGCCGTGAACGTGACGGCGTCGACGCGGCGATCGATCGTCGCTCGGATCAGTCGCTCCGCCGCCGTCGTGTCCGCCGGGAGCGACCAGCGATACACCGGGATCCGGACGACGTCGGCGCCGAGAGCCTCGATCCGCTCGCACAGCTCGGCAGCGCCGGCACCGTCGAGTTGGACCGCGATCCGGGTCCCGTCGACGCCACGTTCGCCGAGCACGTCGATGATGTCGTCGTACCGGGCTCGCGGCGCGGTCCACGCGACGTCGAAGCCGGCGGTCACGAGTGCGCCGTTCGCCTTCGGTCCCCGGGCGTACAGGTCCGTCGACGCGAGGAGTTCGTGGAGCCGGTCACCGAGGTGCACGGCGTCGGCGGCCTCGAGCCAGCTCCTGACGCCGAGTCCGGTGGTGAGGACGACGATGTCGGGTGGGTCGTCGGTGATCAGCTCGGTCGCGTTGCGCATCGCGTCGTCGGTCCCGACCGGGTGGGTCTTGATGACGGGTCCGTGCAGGCATTCGGCGCCGCGACCGGCGAGCAGCTTGATCTGCTCGTCGGATCGGCGGTCAGCGGTGACGCCGATCGTGTAGCCGGCGAGGGGGTTCGTCACCGTGACAGTGTCGGCCCTCAACGTTTCGTCGGTGTTTCGTCAGTGCGTCGCTTCGGCGGAGCGGGCGTCGTGTCCCGTCACGCCGCCGACTCGCGCTGCGGAGTCGGTGGGGCGACCCGAACCGTGCCGTCCGCGACGGACACCGACCAGGTCCGGACCGAGCGCGTCGGGTCGTCGAGGCACTCGCCGGTGCGGAGGTCGAAGCGCTGCTTGTGCAGCGGCGAGACGACGACGTCGCGATCGCCGACCGAACCGACGAGGCCGCGAGCGAGTACGCCGACGCCGGTGAACGGGTCGACGTGATCGATGGCGACGATGTCGTCGTTCCCCAGACGGAAGACGGCCACGGCGTCACCGTCGACGAGTGCGGCCACGCCGCGGTCGACGGTCAGGCGATCGACGGCGATGACGTCGGTCCAGCTCATGCCGGCACCCGCTGACCGCGGATCTCGACCTTGGCCGGGACGGTCGTCGCATCGGGGGCGTTCACGAACTCGACGAAGTGGGCGAGCCGTTCGGGATCGTCGAGCGTCGCCTTCCATTCACACTCGTAGGTGTCGATGTGTCGCCGCATGTCGTCCTCCAGTTCGCCGGCGATCCCGAGCACGTCGTCGAAGACGACCGCCCGGAGGTGATCGAGTCCGCCGTCGAGTTCGTCGAACCACGACGACGTGCGCTGCAGACGGTCGGCGGTCCGGATGTAGAACATCAGGAAGCGGTCGATCGCACGGACCAGCTCGTCGTCGGTGAGATCGGAAGCGAGCAGGTCGGCGTGGCGCGGACTCCGACCACCGTTCCCGCACACGTACAGGTTCCAGCCCTGCTCGGTCGCGATGACGCCGACGTCCTTGCTCTGCGCCTCGGCACACTCGCGGGTGCACCCGGAGACGCCCATCTTGACCTTGTGCGGCGAGCGCAACCCTCGGTAGCGCCGCTCCAGCAGGATCGCCATGCCGACCGAGTCCTGCACGCCGTACCGGCACCAGGTCGAGCCGACGCAGGACTTCACGGTGCGCAACGCCTTGCCGTAGGCGTGGCCCGACTCCATCCCGGCGTCGATGACGCGCTGCCAGATCGCCGGCAGATCCTGCAGTCGGGCGCCGAACAGGTCGATCCGTTGCCCGCCGGTGATCTTCGTGTAGAGGTCGTAGTCCTTGGCGATCTGGCCGAGCGCGATCAGTTGGTCCGGCGTGATCTCGCCGCCGGGCACTCGCGGGACGACCGAATAGGTGCCGTCACGCTGCATGTTGGCGAGGTGGAGATCATTGGTGTCCTGCAAGGTCACCTGGTCGCCGCCCAGGATGTATCCGTTCGAGAGCGAGGCGAGGATCGACGCCACCGTCGGTCGACAGATCTCGCAACCGTTGCCCGAGCCGTGGTTGGCGACGACCTCGGCCCACGTGCTGTAGCGGTGGAAGCGGACGAGGTCGAACAGTTGCTGACGGGAGTGGTCGAAGTGCTCGCACAGCGCGTTCGAGACCTCGACCCCCGCTGCGGTCAGCTCGTTCCTCAACAGTGTCGTGAGCGCCGGGACGCAGCCGCCACAGCTCGTGCCGGCACCTGTCGTGTCCTTCAGGTCGCCGAGCTTGGCGCACCCGTCGCCGATCGCCTCGCGGATCGCGCCGACCGAGACGGCGTTGCACGAGCACAACTGGACGGCGTCGGGAAGTGCGCCCTCGTCGGGCGGACGGACCGCCGAGGGCAAGACGTACGCCGGGAGGTCGTCGGGCTGGACGGCTCGACCGAGGGTGATCGCCGTCAACAGCTCGTAGCCCGACGTGTCGCCGACCAGCGCGCCGCCGATGAGTGCACCGGTCGCCTCGTCGAGGACGAGTCGACGGAAGATCTTGCCGATCGGGTCGTGGTAGACGATCTCGTCGACGCCGTCGCCGTGTGCGTTCGCCCGCCCGAAGCACGCCACGTCGACCCCGAGCAGCTTGAGTTTGGTGGACAGATCGCTGCCCTCGTAGATGGCGTCGTCGCCGGTCAGCTGCTGCGCGACGACCCTGGCCATCTCGTACCCCGGCGCAACGAGGCCGTACACCCGACCACGATGGAGCGCGACTTCCCCGATCGCCCACACGTTCGAGTGCGTCGTGCGGAGGGTGTCGTCGACGACGATGCCGCCGCGCTCGCCGACCTCGATCCCACTCGCACGAGCGAGTTCGTCGCGCGGGCGGACTCCGGCCGAGAACACCACCAGGTCGGTCGGAAGTTCGCGCCCGTCGGCCAGTCGCAGTGCACGGACGGCTCCGTCGTCGTCGGCGACGAAGCGGTCGGACGTCACCCCGCAGTGGAGACGCACGCCGAGCGATGCGACCCATCGCGCCAGCATCCGGCCTCCGCCTTCGCCGAGCTGTTGCGGCATCGGGTACGGCGCCATCTCGACGACGTCGACGTCGAGCCCGAGGTTGCGGAGCGCATTGGCGGCCTCGAGCCCGAGCAGCCCCCCGCCGATGACGATGCCCGAGGTGCGTCCGTTCGTCTCCGCCCAGTGTTTGATCGCCTCGAGGTCGTCGAGGGTGCGGTACACGAACGTCCCGCGGAGGTCGTGACCGGGGATCGGCGGGACGAACGGCGACGACCCGGTGGCGATCACGACCTCGTCGTAGGAGATGGCGGCACCGTCGTCGAGCCGAGCGACACGGTCGGACGTGTCCAGGTGTTCGACCCGCACCCCCAGGCGATAGTCGACGCGATCGCCGTCGAGCAGGCGATCGCTCACCAGTCGCAGGTCGAGCTCGGTTCGTCCGTCGAACCAGCTCGAAAGTGCGACACGGTCGTACGCCGGTCGCGGTTCCTCGCCGACGACGGTGACGGACCACGTGCCGTCGACGTCGGCAGCGACGAACTCGTCGACGAATCGCTGGCCGACCATGCCGTTGCCGACGACGAGCAGATGGCGTGTGTGCTCCGCACTCATGGTGACATCGCACCACTCCGCTGTTTCGTGGCGGTGTGGCCTCCGTGACTTCGGCGTTGCGGTGCGATCGCCGCGCGTCACCCTCGACCGAGAGGTCCCTCACGATCCGGAACGGTCACCTGTGAGCGGCGCCCCGTCGGTGATGCGACGTTGGCGCGCGCAGGGTGCTGATCACGCGTACCTTGGGGGATGTCGCAACGGCACCAGGAGCGAGTCATCGAAGAGGAGTCGAGGATGCACAACATCGTCGGGGGGAGTCCCCGCTGCGTGCTCGACGCGACGATCGTGGAGATGATCGTCGGGGACCTGGTGCTCGACGGGTGATCGTTCGATGATCATCTCCCTGATCCAGAACGTGTCGCTGTTGTTGGCGATGGCGTTTCTCTACGACCTTGCGGTCACCAGTCGCGTCCCCGGCCTCGCCCGCAGTGACGTGCGAGAGGGGTCGCAGCGGTACCTCAGCGACGTCGCCACCGGCATCGTGCTCGGCGCGATCGGGATTGCGGTCATGGCATCGAGCTGGGAGGTTCGCGACGGTGTCATCCTCGACACCCGCTCGGCGATGCTGACGGCGATCGGCCTGTTCTTCGGGCCGTTGCCGACGCTGTTCGCGGTGGTCGCGACGGCCGCCTACCGGATCTACCTCGGTGGTGCCGGCGCTGCGACCGGGGTCGCCGTCATCGTCGCCACGGCAGCGGTCGGACTCGGCGCGCGGCTGCGTCTGCGCGACCGGCTGGCATCCGTGCGGTGGTACGAGCTGATGGTCGTCGGCATCATCTCCCACCTCACGATGCTGGCGATGTTCGTGATCGTGCCGTTCGAGGGGTCCAGGGAGGTCCTCGGCGAGATCTGGGTCGCGGTGGTCGTGATCTATCCGGTCGCGTTCACGCTGGTCGGGGTGTTGTTGTCCCGGCGTCGACGCGCCGCCGAGCTGGCCGATCGCGTCGCCGCGAGCGAGGCGAATTACCGAACGGTCTTCGAGAACGACCATCTCGTGATGATCGTGATCGATCCGGTCACCGGTCGCATCCTCGACGTCAACCGGCGGGCGTGCGAGTACTACGGCTACGACCGGTCCGACCTGTTGACGATGACGACGAGCGACATCGAGGTGCTGCCGCGCGAGCAGGTGATCGAACACATCGACGCCGGGCGCGCGGCGGGCAAGACCTCGCACGAGCTCCAGCACCGGCTCGCCAGCGGCGAGATCCGCGACGTCGAGGTCATCGGCGGCGCCGTGACGATCGCCGGTCAGACGCGCGTGCACGCCGTCATCAACGACATCACCGACCGCAAGCGGGCGGAGCAGGAGATCGCGCTCGCCCAGTCGCATCTCCGCCAGGCGCAGCACCTGGAGTCGGTCGGTCGCCTCGCCGGCGGTATCGCCCACGACTTCAACAACATGTTGCACGTGATCACGGGGTACACCGAGCTGGCACTCGACGACGTCGATCCCGACTCCGACCTCGCCGCGAACCTCCGGGAGGTCGCCCACGCTGCGGGGCGCTCGGCCGAGCTGACCCAGCAACTCTTGGCGTTCGCGCGTCGACAGACCGCGACGCCTCGGGTGGTGCGGGTCGACCGGCTCGTCGAATCGTCGGCGCGGCTGCTGCGCCGTCTGGTCGGGACGGACATCCAGGTGGCGACGTCGGCGGTCCCCGATCTGTGGAACGTCCGGATCGACCCGGGTCAGCTCGAACAGGTGCTGACGAACCTGGCGCTCAACTCCCGAGCTGCCCTGCCGACCGGTGGGCGGTTCGAGATCGACATCTCCCACGTGACACTCGACGAGCCTCGACCCGACGATCCGCCCGAGGCGCGTGCCGGCGACTTCGTGTTGATCCGGGTGTCCGACGACGGGGTGGGCATTTCGCCGGAGCACCTGCCGTTCGTCTTCGAGCCGTTCTTCACCACGCGAACCGAATCGGAGGGAACGGGGCTCGGTCTCGCGATCATCTACGGCATCGTGACCCAGAACGGTGGGTTCGTCACGGTCACGAGCGACGTCGGTCGTGGCACCGAGTTCTGCCTGTACTTCCCGCGATGCGACGATCCGCTCGACGACGAACCGTCGGCGTTCGACCGGGCCGCTCTGGGCCACCTCCACGCCACCGTCCTGCTCGTCGACGACGAGCCAGGGGTGCTTCGACTCGCCGAACGCATCCTCACCCGCTCGGGCTGCTCGGTCATCGCTGCCGAGAACGGTGATCGGGCGATCGAGGCAGCGAGCGCGTACGAGGGGGACATCGACCTCGTCGTGACCGATGTCGTGATGCCCGGCTCCGATGTTCGGACGATGGTCGAGCGGCTCCGGCAGGACCGACCGTCGCTGGGGGTGCTGTACATGTCGGGGTTCACCGACGACGCGATCGCCGATCGCGACCTCGTCTCGGGCGAGGTCGATCTGCTGAGCAAACCGTTCCGCAGTTCCGACCTCGTCGCTCGCGTCGCCGCCGCCCTCGCTCGCCGCAGCCGTTAATCGGCCGACGACACCCGGTCGCGCCGTTCAGGGTGCGTGCCGGGACCGTCCACCTCGTCGCGTCGTGCCGGCACCCGACCGGAGCTTGCGACCCAACCGGCGTGCGACCCGATACAGCACCACGGTGACGACGAGCGACGCAACCGTCAGCAGCACGACCACGATCGCGGCGAGTTCCGGTCGTGCGATGGCCAGCGCCATCACCGCGGCAACGAGGCCGTCCTCGCCCGCACTGACGGCGACGTTCGATGCGGGCTCGGGTGACGAGTTGACGGCCAGGCGTGTCGACGCCTTCGCGCTGTGGCTGCTGAGTGCGAGGAGCACCCCCGAGACGGCGAGCGCAGGCACCGACCAACTCGTGTCGACCGCTGTGGTCATCAGGTAACCGCCGACCGCCGGGCGGATGAAGGTGTGCACACCGTCCCAGACCGAGTCGACGAGCGCGATCTTGTCGATGGCGAACTCGACGAGGAAGAGCACGACCGCTCCAGCGATCACCCACCACTGCTCGATGAACGATGGCGTCTCGACCCATTCGAACCGGCCGGCGACACCGAGCAGCGCCACGACGCCGTACATGCTGATGCCGGACGACCATCCCGCCCCCATGGCGGTGCCGATGTCCACCCTGACGTTCTAGCAGGAGGGCAGCCCGGGCCCGCCCCGCTCCGACGCCTCTCGTCGGCTCCGCAGCGGTCATCCGACGCACCCAGTCGTAGCCTGCGGGCCATGCGCATGACCGCACAGCGGGTGGGGACGAAGGCCATTCGATCGTCGATGGAGTTCCTCGCCACCAGGATCGCCTCGAGCGACCGGCTGATGTCGATCGCATACGACCTCATCAACGGCGACAACTTCGCCGGACTCGAGGCGCACGAGGAGATGCTGAGCGACACCCATCGCATCCGGGCGTATCACCGCGGGATCCACCGCAGCGTCCGACCGGGCGACGTCGTCGTCGATCTCGGCACGGGCACCGGTGTGCTGGCGCTGATGGCGAGCAAGGCCGGCGCGAGCAAGGTGTACGCCGTCGAACACAGCGACGTCATCGAGGTCGCCGAGGAGATCGCCCGCCTCAACGGCGTCACGAACGTCGAGTTCGTCCGGGCCAACAGTCGGGACTTCACCCCGCCCGAACCGGTCGACGTGGTGCTCCACGAACAGATGGGTGATGAGCTGTTCAACGAGAACATGCTGCAGAACCTGCTCGACCTGCGCGACCGGGTGCTTCGTCCGGGTGGCCGAATCCTGCCGTCGCGGTTCCGGCTGTTCGTCGAGCCGGTGACGTTGCACGACGAGATGCGGATCCGCCGGTTCTGGAACATCGACCTGCCCGACGACATCGATCTGGGTGGCATGGAACGGTCACCGGTCGCCGCTCGGTTCGACGCCGGTCGCAACGATCAGTTCTGGTTGCGACCTCACTCGGTCGTCGGCACGATCGGGGACCCGCAGCCGATCCTCGACTTCGACGTCGCCACCCTCGGATCAGCGGACGAGCTGCCCACCCGGCACACCATCGAACGCACTGCGACGGCTGACGCGATCGTCGACGGGTGCTGTATCTGGTTCGACGCCCGGTTCGACGACGACACAGTGCTGTCGACGTCACCGCTGGGGCCGGTCACCAGTTGGGGCAACCGTGTGTTCCGGCTCGACACCGAGATCAGCGCCGGCTCGACACTGCATCTCGAGGTCGATCTCGGCGTCCTCGTCGAACCGTCGACGTGGCAGGTTCGAGCCCGCTGACGTCCACCTGCTGCCCGTTGACCAGCCGCCCGGTTGACCTGCCGCCCCGTTGACCTGCCGCCCCGTTCCGTGTGGCCACGGCGTCCTCTTGACGCCACATGCTATAGCATGTAGGTTAGCCGGTCGTGGGGGACTCGTCGCTGCAGGAACTGTCGTCGCCATCGTTGGCCGACCAGGCGTATGCGGCAATTCGATCCGCGATCGCGAACGGCGAACTCCCGCCGGGCGAGAAGATCACCGAACGTGGTCTCGCGGCGATGCTGTCGGTGAGCGCGACACCTATCCGAGAGGCGATCCGCCGGCTCGAACAGGAAGGCCTCGTGGAGCGCCGTGGAGCCCGATCGACCGTCGTGTACGAAGCCGACGCCAGCGATCGCTACGAGTTGGGCCTGGTCGAGGGCGCGCTGAAATCGGTTGCGGTGCGGCTCGCTGCCACGAATGCGAGCGACGCAGCGATCGAGCGTATGGAGGCCCACCTTCGTGAGGCCGACCGACTCCGGGCAGCGATGCGGGCGGCGATCGAATCCGGGGAGGCATATCCGACCGAGACCGCCGAGTTGCTGTTGCTCGCATTGCGGTCGTTCCATGTGGAGGCCGAGGGCGCCTGCGGCAACGCGGTCCTCCTGCGGATGCTGTCGACGGTCAACGCATTCAACTTCCGGGACCGGGCTGCGTCGCTCGAGCGGCGAGTCGGTCGAGGCGAGATGATCAACGACCGTTACGAAGAACACCACGCGCTGCTCGATGCCATTCGCCGCCGGGATGCGGACGAGGCCGAACGGCTCATGGCGGTACATGCCCGCCGCTCGGCCGAGATCTACACCAGCTGATCCGAAGCTGATCCGAGGGATCGTCGGACGTGCGATGCGCCCGACGGACTGCTATAGCACATAACAAACAAGAGGGGAATCATGAAACTTGCACGACGGGGAGCGGTCACGATCGTCACAGCGCTCGCGCTGGCGGCCTGCGGCGGCGAGTCGGACTCGTCCGACGACGCTGCCACCGAACCGACGACCGAGCCGGCGACGACCGAGCCCACGACGGAGTCAGCGACGACCGAGCCGACGACGGAGTCAGCGACGACCGAGCCGACGACGAGCGGGCCGTCCGGTACTCCTGCACCTACCGATGTGCCAGGTGACACGGCGGCTCCCGAGGAACCGGCACCGACGACGGCACCGGCCGAGTCGGTGGACGAGCTCGCCGCCCAGGCAGCGGAGGAGAACACCCTCGTGGTGTACGGCAACCCGAGCGACCAGATCTGGGAGCCGATCCTGGCCGGGTTCGGCGAGGCGTACCCGTTCATCGAGGTCGAGACGTTCGACCTCGGCGGGGTCGAAGCGTTCCAGCGCTACCTGACCGAGTCGGCGTCGGGCGTGGCGACCGCCGACCTGCTGATCACGAGCGAAGCGGCCGGTTGGCTCGACCTCGTCGACCGCGGCGAGGTCGTGGACTATGTGGACGCCAACGTGAACGAACTGCCTTCCCACGCGGTCCAGGCGCCGGGCGTGTACGCCATGTCACTCGACCCGCTGGTCGCGATGTACAACCAGTTCGTCGTCGCCCCCGAGGATCAGCCGACGACGTTGGCCGAGCTCGCGGCGTTGGCCCCTGATCTGCCCGGCGACATCGGCACGGTCGAGATCGAGAACAGTCAGGCATACACCGGCAACTACGGCTACATCGCCGCTCGGACCGACGAGGCGTGGGCGACGCTCGAGGCGCTCGGCCCTCACACCCGGGCGGAGTCGGGGACCGGCGCACTGCTGGGCAAGGCGACCAGCGGCGAGTACCCCGCGAGCTTCTTCGTGTCGGGCGCGGTTCGATTGCTGCTCGACACCCAGGAACAGGGTGACGTGCTCGACTACCAGTACCTGACCGATGCGACGCCGCTCGCACCGCGAGCGATGGGGGTGCCGGCCGGCGCAGACTCCCCGGCATCGGCGAAGCTGCTCATCAACTGGCTCCTGTCCGAGGAGGGCCAGGCGACGATCTGTCTCGGCGGTTTGACCCCGTACCGCTCCGGTGTCGAGTGCGAGTACGGCTACGACGCGATCGCCGCGATCGTGGGCGAGGACAACATGATCGTCGTCGACTACGACCCCGCAGCCGAGGCCGAGCGCGACGCCATCCAGTCCCGCTGGAACGAGGCGTTCGGTCGCTGATGTCGCTGACCATCGACGCTCCCGCTCGGCCCGAGTCGGGCGGGAGCGCCACCGTCCCACCCGAGCGGCGACGTTCCCACGTCGGGCGCGAGCGTTCGCGGATCGTCCACTACGCAACCTGGATCGTCGCCACCGTGTTGGTCGTCGGCCCGCTCGTCCCGGTGGTGTGGGCGTCGCTCTGGACGGTGCCGCTCTACGACGACGGTGGGTCCTTCACGCTCCGGAACTATCGCGATCTGCTCACCGATGCAGCATGGTGGACGGCGGTTCGCAACACCGTCGGCTTCGCCGTATTGACCACCGCCGGAGCGGTCGCCCTCGGCACGTTGCTCGCGGTGCTGCTCCGCCGGGTACAGATGCCCGGCGCCCGCCTCTACCGAACCCTCATCCTCGGTCCGGTCGTCCTCCCCGGTCTCCCCCTGATGCTCGGCTGGATCGCGATGTACTCGCCGGCCGGCTATGTGACCAGTTGGATCGACAGCAACACCCCACTCCCGATCTTCTGGAACCTGTACAGCGTTCCCGGGATGGCGCTCGTCGCGATCGGATCGCTCACGCCGCTCATGTACATGGTCGTCGGATCCGCGCTGTCGACCCTCGACAGCACCCTCGAGAACGCGGCTCGGGTGAACGGTGCATCGCCCGTTCGAGCGCTGTTCTCGGTCACGGTGCCGATGTTGCGTCCCGGCATCCTGAATGCGGGTGTGATCACCTTCGCGCTCAGCCTCGAGGTCGTCGGGATCCCGCTGTTGCTCGGCACGTCGTCGAACATCGACTTCATCTCGACCTACCTCGTCGACAACTGGTCGAACGAGTTCCCGCCCCGCCAGGGCCTCGTGTCGGCGGGTGCGGTGGTGCTGCTCGCGGTGATGACGGTGCTCCTCGTCCTCCGCAACCGGTTCGCCGGCGACCTCGCCCGATTCACGACGACGACGGGCAAGCCGACAGCGTCGCGGCCGATCGCCATCGGCCGCCTTCGATGGCCGATGACGGTGCTCGTCGGAGGCTATTTCCTGATCACCCTCGTGATCCCGGCGATCGGCCTGCTCCTGACGGCGTTCACGACGGTCCTGACCCCGTACATCGATCCGTGGGACGTTGCCACGCTCGACAACTTCTCAACCGTGCTCGACAATCCGGTGTTCCGGCGCTCGATCGTCAACAGCCTGCTGATCGCCACGATCGGTGGTGCCATCACGACGTTGGCGATCACCACGATCGCGCTCGTCGCGCACCGGTCCAGGTTTCGCTATCGACGGTCGCTCCAGTACGTCACGCTGTACCCGAGGGCCATCCCCGGCATCGTCACCGGCATGGCGTTCTTCTGGTCGTTCGTGGTCATCGATCCGAACGGTGTCGTGCGCTCCTCGCTCTGGGGGATCGGGATCGCCTTCGCCGTGCGGAGCCTGGCGCTCGGCTACAGCGCGTTCTACCCGGCGCTGGCCGCGCTCGGTGAGGACCTCGAACGAGCGGCCCGCGTCTCGGGAGCCGACTGGCTGACGGCGATGCGGACGATCCTCGTCCGGCTGCTTCGACCGGCGATGGCCGTGTCGTACGTCCTGTTGTTCGTCGCTCTGTTCGCCGACTACGACCCGGCGCTGTTCATGGTGTCGCCCGGCAACGAAGTGATCGGGCTCACCATGCTCAACCTGTGGATCACCGGCGTCGCCGGACCGGTGGCCGCGCTCGGCGTCGTCCAACTGGTCGTCACTGCGGTCGTGCTCGGCGCCGCCCGCCTCGTCTTCGGGAGGATCAGCAATGGCTGAACTGTCCATCACATCGCTCGGCAAGTCGTTCGGTGACGTGCGTGCCCTCGACGATGTCAGCATCGTCGCGGAGGAGGGCAAGTTGTTGACCCTGCTCGGACCGAGCGGCTGCGGCAAGTCGACCACGCTGTGGTCGGTCGCCGGCCTGCACACGCCCGACACCGGTGCGATCTCCATCGGCGACCGGGTCGTCTACGACGCCGCGTCGGGCACCGAGGTGCCGCCCGAGGAACGCCAGTGCGGGGTGGTGTTCCAGTCGTACGCGATCTGGCCGCACATGAGCGTCGCCGACAACGTCGGCTACCCGCTCAAGTTACGCAAGGTCGCCAAGCAGCAACGTCGCGAGCGCGTCGAGGAGGTGCTCGCCCTGGTCGAACTCGATGACCTCGGCGGGCGCTATCCGCACGAACTGTCGGGCGGTCAGCAGCAGCGGGTCGCGCTGGCCCGTGCGCTCGCCTATCAGCCGCGTCTGCTCCTGCTCGACGAGCCGTTCTCGAACCTCGACGCGAAGCTGCGCGAGCGCGCCCGCGACTGGCTCCGCGATCTCCAGCAGCGCGTCGGGATCACCACGGTGTTCGTGACCCACGACCAGGACGAGGCGTTGTCGATGAGCGACCGCGTCGTCGTCATGAACGCCGGCCGCGTTGCCCAGATCGGTACACCGGAAGAGGTCTATCGAGATCCGGCGGACGGCTTCGTCGCCGACTTCGTGGGGAGCATCAACCTCGTGCCCGGCGAGATCGTCGGGCACGACGGCGCCGACATCGATTTCGTCGTCGACGGCACCCGTGAGGCGATTCGCGTGCGCGTCGACGGTGACGTCCGGCTCGGCCCGGGACGACTCGGCATCCGGCCCGAGACGATCTCCATCGTCGGCGACATCGATCAGCCCGGCACCGTCCGCGGCACGGCGCTCGAGCGTCGCTTCCTCGGCGACCACTACCGCCAGACGATCGGCATCGGCGACGCGCGCGTCGCTGTGCAGACCCACCTGGCATCGATCCCCGATCACCCGGTGCTGCGACTCCCCGACATCTGCAAGGTGTTCCCCGCCTCGGAGCCGACGGCTGAGTCCTCCACCAACCCCAACTCCCTGGAGACCACGTGACCAACGATCCCATCAACCCCGCCATCACCCCCGCCATCACCCCCACCAGCACCCCCACCAGCACCCCCGCCATCACCCCCGCCGTCACTCCGACCAGGGTGCTGGTGCCGACCGGCATGCTCGGCGCCGGCTTCACTCCGGAGAGCCTCCGTCGAGGCATCGAGATGGGCGCCGACGTCATCGCCGTGGACGGCGGGTCGACCGACTCCGGCCCCTACTACCTCGGCACCGCGACGGCGAAGACGACCGAGCGCGCCGTGAGCAACGACCTGCGGATGATGATCGTCGCCGCCGCCGCCG
The DNA here is from genome assembly GCA_002698945.1 of Acidimicrobiaceae bacterium. Classification (GTDB taxonomy): domain Bacteria; phylum Actinomycetota; class Acidimicrobiia; order Acidimicrobiales; family Ilumatobacteraceae; genus Ilumatobacter. The sequence goes on along the minus strand of NZZV01000199.1, from coordinate 1,730 downwards.
CCGGGATCCCCGTGATCGTCGGCACGTGCGGCACGAGTGGCACCGACGCCGGTGTCGACTGGGTCGCCGGCATGACGGCCGACATCCTGCGTGAGGAAGGGCTCGAGCGCACCGTCGCACGCATCTACAGCGAACAGTCCCGAGCCGTCGTGCTGGAGCGTCTCGCCGCCGGCCGGGTCCACCCGCTCGAACCCGCCGGACCGCTCGACGAGCACACGGTCGAGCGGTGTGAACACATCGTCGGGCTGCTCGGCCATCACCCGATCGTTCGTGCCCTCGAGCACGGTGCGGACATCGTGCTCGCCGGCCGATCGACCGACACCGCCGTCCTGGCTGCGTTGCCGCTCATGCGCGGGTGTCCCCCCGGCCCGACGTGGCACGCCGCCAAGACGGCCGAGTGCGGGGGGCAGTGTACGGTCAACCCGCGGCAGGGCGGTGTGCTGTTCGAAGTCGATCACGACGGGTTCACGATCGAACCCCTCAACCCGGCCAGTAGCTGCACGCCGACGTCGGTGGCCGCACACATGCTGTACGAGAACGCCGATCCGTTCCGGATGCGCGAGCCGACCGGCACGCTCGACACGTCCGACGCCACGTACGTCGCGCTCGACGACCGTCGCGTGCGCGTCGAGGGCTCGCGGTTCGACGAGGCCGAGATCACGTCGATGAAGCTGGAAGGCTCGGCGATCGGTGGCTATCAGTCGATGGTGCTGGTCGGTGTGCGCGACCCCGAGGTACTGGCATCGCTCGACGAGTGGGTCGCCGGGCTTCGATCGTTCGTCTCGGATGGTGCCGAACGCGTCCTCGGTCTCGATCCGGCGACGTTCTCGATCGAGATGCGGTGCTACGGGGCCAACGCGGTGCTCGGCGATCTCGAACCGGCTCACGAACTGCCACCTCGCGAGGTCGGGTTGCTGATGATCGCGACGGCGCCCGACCAGGCGACGGCGACGGCGATCACGAAGTACGCCAATCCGTACGTGCTCCACTTCCCGCTTCCGTCGATGCGCGACTTACCGAGCTTCGCGTTCGCCGGTTCGCCGGCCGAGACCCCGCGAGGCGCGGTCTACGAGTTCGTCCTGCAGCACGTCGTCGAACTCGACGACGAGTACGACCTGGCCCGCATCGAGTACGACCGGACGAGTGCCATGGAGGGCGCACGATGACCACGACCACGACGACCACCACCACGACGACCGACCACCGGACGATCGGCGACGTCGCCGAACTCGTCCGCTCCAAGAATGCGGGCCCGTTCTGGGTCACGCTCGACGTGTTCTGCGACGACGACGCCTCCTTCGCGCTCGTCGCCGCCGACGGTGTCGTGACCGAGTCGAGGATCGCGGCGGCGTACCGCGTCGATGCCGACCACGTTCGCATCTTCCGAATGCCGAACATCCGAGTGGTCAAGGTGTCGTTCCCACGTCGGGTCTCGTCAGGATCTGCACTCGACCACGACGTGCACGCCGGTCAGCAACACGTACCGCTGCAGCGAATCCCGCTCACGCCGGAGGTGTGCTGACGTGGCCGACCTCTTCACCGAACTCGCCCGCCACGACACACCGACGATCGCGAACGCGATCCAAGGACTCGGCATCCGGCCGGCGACCGACGGCTTCACGCGCCCGCCGGTGCATGCCGTGTTCGACTCGCTTCCCGCGATCGTGGGCCGCGCCGTGACGCTCACGATCACCTCGACCGACCCATTCGACGATGCGGCCGCCGAGCGC
>NZZV01000198.1 GCA_002698945.1 Acidimicrobiaceae bacterium | reverse complement strand
TCCCCGAGTCCCGGCCCGAGTCACGACTCGGGCCGGGTCGTGGCGGTCGTGGCAGTCGTCGTCGTGGTCGTGGCGGTGGCGGTGGTGGTAGTCGTCGTCGTGTTCTCCGGGGGAACACTCGTCGACGGGGGCACGGTCGTCGTGGTCGTGGTGGAGGTCGTCGTCGTGGTGGTGGTCGTGGGTGGTGGTCCGATGACGAGCGTGATCGTGCCACTGTCGGTCGCGCCGCGATCGTCGGTGACGGTATACGTCACGGTCCGGCTCGTCCCCTCCGCCCCGGGTGCGGTGACGGACAGATCCAGGCCGCTGAGCGACACGGTCAACGGTTCGGTCGGTTCGTCCCCGAGGACGGCCGTGAGCTGCCCACCCTCGGGGTCGACCGCGTCCAACCGGACGACGCGCGTCGTCCCGGCGGGCACGGTGACCGTCATGTCGTCGGCGACAGGCGGCGCGTTGGCCGTCACGACGATCGTGGCCGCCTGTGAGACCGCTCCGAGCGCGTCGGCGACGGTGTACGTGAACGTCGCTCGCCCGTACCCCGCCTTGGGGTCGACGCGGAGGCGACCGTCGCCGAGCCGCTCGATCGTGCCCGAGCCGCCTGCCGGAAACGCGATCGTCGACGGCACCTCGGCGAGCGAGATCGCATCGCCGTCCTGGTCGACGTCGTTCGCGAGCGGCGAGAACGTGACCGGCCCGGTGACAACTCCGACGTCGTCGCCCACCGCCGTCGGCGGCAGGTTGATCAAGCCGATGCCGATCGGCGCCCGCGCCTGGAGACCACCCGGATCGGCGACGACGGCGACCATGTCGAGTCGGCCCGACTGCCCGTTGGGCACGATGCGGATCGCCCGCTGCTCGTCCACGAGCGCCACCCACGTCGGGGCGCCCTCGAGCGCCACGATGCGGAGCGGTTCGGCGTCGGTGGCGAGCGAACTGACCGGGATCGTCCACGGCTCGAGGCGACCGATGTTGGCCTCGTACGGAGCGGCGACGGGATCCTGGTTGACGTCGATGACGACCACGCCGGTCGCCTGGAGACGGCACGAGTTCCGGACGGTGTACTCGAACGAGACATTGCCGTTCTCACCCGCCGGCGGGGTGTAGACGCCCGACGCCGCACCGAGTGGTGCGCCGACGCTCACGATGTCACCGTTGCGGGCGTACGCGTTCAGATCGATCGCTATCGGCTGCTGGTACCCCGTCGACAGTGACACGTTGGGCGCCTCGGGCGGGGCGATCGAACAGGGCAGCACGTTCACCCGTACGGTGGCATCGTCGGTCGCTTCTCCGTCGTCGAGTCGGTACACCATCGTGGCGGTGCCGCTCGCGCCGGGGACGGCGACGAAGGTGAGTGTGCCGTCACCGATCGTGGCACTGCCGAGATCGGCCGACGGGGGTTGCACGAGCGTGTAGGTCAGGACGTCGTCGTCGGGATCGACGTCGTTGAAGGCGATCGGGATCGACACCGTGCCGCCGTTGACGACGTCGGCCGCGTCGTCGTTGGCGACCGGTGGAGTGTTCGGCGCCTCGAGCACCGTCAGTGTCGCCGTCGTCGAGGCGGTGAGCCCGTCGGCGTCGGTCACCGTGTAGCTCGCCACCAGGTCGCCGACGAAGTCCGGGTCGGGAACGAAGGTGAGGAGTCGTCGACCTCTCGTCACCGCACCGTCGCCGCCGATCAGCTCGACGGCGGTGATCCGGAGCGCCTCGAGGTCACCGTCGGGGTCATCGTCGTTGTCGAGCACGGCGACATCGGTCCGCGTGCCGGGGCCGGTGATCGTTCGCCGGTCGGGAAGCGCCACCGGAGCGATCGGGTCGGGCTCACGAACCCGGATCACCAGTCGGCCCGAGGCGACGCCGCCGTCCGGATCGCCGACCTGGTACGTGATCGTGACGGGGCCGGGCACGTCGCCGGCCGTGTAGCGGATCGTGCCGCCGTCGCGAACGGCCGTCCCGACGAACGGCCGCGTCGACGACAGCACGGTGAGGGTCTCGCCGGGCTCGGCGTCGGGGTCGGTGTCGTTGGCCAGCACGTCGACCTCGATCGTCTCCCCCAGGAGGGCGACGACGTCTTCGTCCTCGACGACCGGTGGGGCGTTCTCGAGCCGCGGCTCGACGACGCTGATCACGATCGTGGCCGTCGCCGTCAGGCCCTGCGAGTTCGCCACCGAATACGTGCAGCTGAACACACCGGACCGCCCGCTCGGCGGGGTGAACGTCACCTTCGACTCCGCCGTCACGCTCGCGACACCGACACCGGAACACCCGGGCGTCCCGACGAGGGTCGGCCGCTCACCGGACGGGTCCCCGTCGTTGCGGAGGACGTCGAGGGTGACCGGGACGTCGACCTCGGTCGTCGCGGCGTCATCCTGGGCGAACGGTGGCTCCGCCAGCGGTTCGGGGAGGACCCGGACCGTGACCTCCCCATCGGCGGTGTGACCGTTGCCGTCGCTGATCGTGTAGCTGAACCGGTCGAGACGGACGTCGTCGTCGTTGTCGTCGAGTTCCTGCGCTGCGTAGCGGACGCGGTCGCCCTGGACGGCGACCGCGGCGCCACTCTCCGAGCGAGCCTCGACGATGATGAGGGGGTCGCCGTCGGGATCGGAGTCGTTGACGAGCACGTCGATCAGCTGGGTCGTGCCGGCGACCGCCGATGCAGCGTCTGCGTTCGCGACCGGCGGCCGGTTGGGCTCGACCTCGGCGATCACCGCCACCAGCACCGAACCCACCACCTCGTGGCCGTGCCCGTCGTCCACCAGGTACGAGAACGGTACGAGATCTGCCGAACCGGCGAGCGCCGTCACGACGAGATCGTTGCCCTCGACCTCGACGGACAGCCCGGGCGGGAGCGGGCCGGGCACCGTCACACGGAGCGCGTCGCCGTCGGGATCACGGTCGTTCGCGAGCACCGAGAGCGGGAACGCGAGCCCTCGGCGGACCCGCAGGGCGTCAGGTCGGACGATCGGCGGGCGGTTGTCGTCGGTCGCTTGCGCGATCTCGACGGTGACCGTGACGGGTTCGCCCTCGGCGCCGAGTGCGTCGACCGGCCGATAGCTGAACGAGAGCGCGCCGGACGCGCTGCCATCCGGCGTGAATCGCAGGCCCGGCAATCCGCTCGGTGCGGTCACCTCGCTGACCGTGCCACCGAACTCCGGGGCGGTGAACGACCCGATCCGCAAGGCATCGCGTTCGGGGTCGACGTCGTTGAGGAGCACGTCGATCACGACCGGCGCCCCCGGTCCGGTCTCGGACAGATCGCGGGTGCCGATCGGCGCCCGGTTGGGAGCGTCGATCGGGAGCAGTTCGATCGTGACCGTGGCGGTGTCCTCGGTCCCGTTGCCGTCGGCGATCGTGTACTCGAACTCGTCGACGCCGACGAACCCGCTGTCGGGCAGGTATGACACCGTGGTCGCACTGACGACCTCCACGGCGCCGTGGTCGGCCTCGTCGACACCGACCAGGACGATCGCCTCGCCGTCGGGGTCGTAGTCGTTGGCCGTGACCGGGATCTGCACCTGTGCGCCGGATCTGGCGGTGACGGGATCGTCGATCGCGACCGGTGGATCGTCGATACCGTTGTCGTCCGGATCACGATCGAGTTCGATCTCGGCGTCGTCGGCACGACCGGCGACCTCCGAGCCGCTGCCGGACTCGAGCACCTCACCGGACTCGCCGAGCAACGGCGACGTCGTGTCGTTCTTGGCGATCGCGTTGATCCCCCACGGGTTGATCGCCCACACGAGGTCGCCGTCGATCTGATCGACCCAGATCAGATCGGTCGACGTCGACACGGCGAGATCACCGTCGGCCGGGACGTCGGCGACGACGTCGTCGAGCACGACACCCGCTCGCCAGTCGATCCGGACGATCTCGGCCGGCGCACGTCGGATCAGCGCAGCGGCGTCGCCGGCCACGGCCAGACGATCGGCCCCATCGGCGTCGAGCCCGGCGATCGTCCGCGACTCGACGACACCGTCACGGTCGATGCACCACACGTCGTCGTCGGCGACGATCCACCCGCAGTCGGCGCGAGGACCCGACTCCTGGAGGAGGATCTCGCTCGCGTCGACCGCGGTCGGCACATCGACCCAATCACCGTCGTCGAATCGGACGCGCCGGCGGTCGACGTCGAGGACGAACGGCCGATTCCCGATCAGCACGAACCGAGCGTCGGACAGCCCGGAGGCGACGACCTGCTCGTTCGCGGACGTGACCCGGCTCAGCCGACCGGCCGCCAAAGTCCAGACGGCTCCGTCGGCGGCGATGCGGGTGCGGTCACCCTCGCCGGCGGCACCGACGTCGAACGGCAGCGCCTCGCCGTCGGGCGGCACCACCACGGCGTCCGCGCTCTGACGATCGACGGCGACCAATCCGGCCTGGCCGACCTCGATCAGCGTCGACGGTGCGGCGACCAGCCCGACCGGTTGGAGCGGACCGAGCCGGAGGTTGACGGTGTCGACGGTGCGGATGGTGCCGGCGTTGCGATTGACGAGGACGGCGGCACCGGCGGACTGGGCCACCTCGAGGGACGGTCCGGCGACGTCGGCGGCAAGACGAGCGAGTGGCCGGCCGGCGAATCCGTCGACCAGCACGATCTGATCGAGCGTCCGATCGACGAACCATCGGGTGGCGCGCGGTGCCGTCGCATCGACCGCTTCGAACCCGTCGGCACGAACGACGACCACGACGGTCGCCAAGACCGCCGCCACCGCCGCCAGCACCGCCCAAGCTCGACGCCACGACACTCCGTGGTCCAGCACGACGTCAGTCTGCCAGCGTCGCCGGTCGGGCCGGCGTCAGCGCTCGAGCCCGCTGCACAAGGTTCGGTCAAGCCGCCCACCACCGAGCGCGCGTGCGGGCCGGATCAGTCGTCGAAGATCTTGGGGCGCTCGCCGAACACGGCGACGGCCTGGCGGAGCGGGACGAGATCGCGGCGCTGCCGGCGCTCGGCTTCCTCGACCGCGTTCCGGGCCGTCAGGCGCGCGTGCTCGAGCTCACGTCGGAGACGTTCGTTCTCGGCCTCGAGCTCCATCACCCGGCGGATGCCCTCCAGGTTCATGCCCTGTTCGGCGAGGTCGGCGATGCGCTGGAGACGTTCGATGTCGGCGTCGCTGTACCGACGGTTGCCGCCCTGCGTACGCGCCGGTCGCACCAACCCGCGCCGCTCATAGATACGCAGCGTCTGGGGGTGCATGCCGGCCAGTTCGGCGGCGACCGAGATGACGTAGACGGCTTGTGTGCGTGTACGGGCACTCATGTCGTGGGTCTCCTCGTCAGCTCCTGGGGTTCACCGTAGTCGCTGCGGCGAGTTGCTCGACTGCTGCGCGCTCGGCGTCGGAGAGTTCGGTCGGGACCAGGACGTCGACCGTCACGATCAGATCGCCGGTCTGGGTGCCCGACCTCTTGCTGGTGGTGCTGATGCCCTTGCCCTTGACCCGGTGGCGGGAACCGGGCTGCGTCCCGGGCTTGAGCTTGAGGGTCACGGTGGTTCCGTCGAGGGTCGGCACCTCGATCGGGCCGCCGAGGGCCGCCTCGGCGAACGTGACCGGGACGTGGACGGTGAGGTTGTTGCCGCTCCGGCCGAATCGTTCGTGTGGTCGGACCGAGATCTCGACCAGCAGGTCGCCCGCCGGTCCGCCACCGCGCCCGGGTGCGCCACGACCCTTGAGCCGGATGGTCTGGCCGTCGGACACCCCGGCCGGGATCCGCACCTTGACCTCGCGCGGCCGACGCTCGACACCGGACCCGTGGCAGGTCGGGCACGGCTCGGGGATCACGGTGCCGCGGCCCTGACAGTTGCGACACGGCGACGAGAACGAGAACAAACCCTGGTTGTCGTCGACGACACCGCGTCCACCACACACGCCGCACGCGACCGGCTGAGTGCCGGGCTTGGCGCCGGACCCGGAGCACGTGGAGCACGGCGCATCGCTCGTGAGGTAGAGCGTGGTGGTGAGCCCGGTCGCCGCGTCGTCGAAGCCGAGCGTGAGCTGGGCGGTCAGGTCTGCGCCGCGCTGCGGACCGGCCGCGCGCCCGCCACCGCGTCGCGACTGACCGAACATCTGACCGAGGAGGTCGCTGATGTCGCCGCCGGCCATGTCGCCGACATTGAACGAGAAGCCGCCCGGACCACCGGAGGGACCGCCGCCGAAGCCGCCCATCGGGCCGAGCCGACGGACCTCGTCGTACTCCTTGCGCTTGGCCTCGTCGCCGAGCACGTCGTACGCGGTCGCGACGTCCTTGAACCGCTCGCCGGCAGCGGCGTCGTCAGGGTTCTGATCAGGGTGCAACTCGCGCGCGAGCTTGCGGTACGCCTTCGTGATGTCCTTCTGCGAGGCGTCGGCAGAGACGCCCAAGACCTGGTAATAGTCCTTCTCGAACCACTCTCTTTGAGCCGTCACCGTCCACCTCCTTTCATCATCATGAACGCTCCAAGCCTCGCTCCGCTCGGCGTCGCTATCTCAGAGACCTGGTACCCGTTGCGAGGATTCCAGGATCCTCGACACCGGGTGGGTGGTCACCGTCCTGGTCAGTCCGTTGTCCTTACCATGGCGGGGCGGAGGGTTTTGCCGTTCCACTTGTAGCCGCTTCTGAGGACTTCGGCGACGGTGACTTCGCCGCCGTTGCCGGGTTGGTGGGCGACGGCTTCGGCGAGTTCGGGGTCGAACGGCTGGTCGGTCAGGTCGAGCGGTTCGAGGCCGACCTTCTTGAGTTCACCGATCAGCTGGTTGAGCAACGGCCCGATCACGTCGGGGTGCTGGACGTAGGCCGCCTCGGCCGCGTCGAGCACGGGAAGCAGCGCGGACGCCAGCTTGCCCGTGGCCCGCTCGACCTCGAGGCTCTGCTGGTTGCTGGCGCGCTTGCGGAAGTTCTCGAAGTCGGCCTGCTGACGCATCGCCAGCTCACGCAGCCGATCGACCTCGACGAGGAGTTCGGCGCTGTCGGCCTCGACGGCCTCGGCACTGCCCTCGTCGCGATCGCCATCGGCGTCATCCGACTCGTCGTCGACGTCGGCGACGTCACCGTCGCCGAAGCCGGACGCGCCCTCGGCGAGGAGCGACGACACGTCGTCGGGCACCTCCACACGCGGCACCTCGCCGGTGTAGTCGTCGACCTCGGAACCCCGCTCGTCGTCGGGGTGCTGGGCCTCGTCGCTCACGACTCGTCCTCGTCGACGATCTCGGCGTCGACGATGTCATCGTCGTTGCCGCCCGTCGCACCCGAGCCGTCGTCCTGGCCACTCGCCGACGAACCGGCCGCGTTGGCGTCGCGCGACGCCGCCTCGTACAGCTTCTGGCTGAACGCCTGGCTCGCCGTCATCAGCGCCTCGGTCGCCGACTTGATGGCGTCGGTGTCGTTGCCTTCGAGCGCCGACTTGAGTTCGCCCAAGGGTCCCTCGACGGCGGCCTTCTCATCAGCGGAGACGTTCTCGCCCTGCTCGCGCAACACCTTTTCGGTCTGGTAGACGAGCGAGTCGGCGTTGTTGCGGACCTCGGCCTCCTCGCGCCGCTTCTTGTCTTCCTCGGCGTGGGCCTCGGCATCTTTCACCATCTGGTCGATGGCGTCCTTGTCGAGGGTCGACTGACCGGTGATCGTCATCGACTGTTCCTTGTTGGTCGCCCGGTCCTTGGCGGATACGTGCACGATGCCGTTGGCGTCGATGTCGAACACGACCTCGATCTGGGGCACGCCGCGCGGGGCCGGCGGCAGATCGACGAGCTGGAACTTGCCGAGCGTCTTGTTGTAGCTCGCCATCTCGCGCTCGCCCTGGAGGACGTGGATCTCGACCGATGGCTGCATGTCTTCCGCGGTGGTGAAGACCTCACTGCGCTTGGTCGGGATCGTGGTGTTGCGCTCGATGAGCTTGGTCATCACGCCGCCCTTGGTCTCGATGCCGAGGCTCAGCGGGGTGACGTCGAGCAGGAGGACGTCCTTGACGTCACCCTTCAGGACGCCCGCCTGGACCGCGGCGCCGACGGCGACGACCTCGTCGGGGTTGACCGACTTGTTGGGCTCCTTGCCCGTCATCGACTGGACCAGCTCGGTCACGGCCGGCATGCGCGTGGAGCCGCCGACGAGGATCACGTGGTGCAGGTCGCCCTTGTTGACGCCGGCGTCCTTGAGCGCCTGCTCGAAGGGGATCCGGCAGCGCTCGATGAGATCGCTCGTCATCTCCTGGAACTTGGCACGCGAGAGCGTTTCATCCAGGTGGAGCGGGCCGTCGGCGTTGGCCGTGATGAACGGCAGATTGATCTGGGTCGACTGGGTCTGGCTCAGTTCGATCTTGGCCTTCTCGGCGGCTTCCTTCAGGCGCTGCATGGCCATCCGGTCGGTCGACAGGTCGACGCCCTGGGCGTTCTTGAACTGGCTGACGAGCCAGTCGATGATCCGCTGGTCCCAGTCGTCGCCACCGAGATTGGTGTCGCCGTGGGTGGACTTGACCTCGAACACGCCGTCGCCGATCTCGAGCACCGACACGTCGAACGTGCCGCCACCGAGGTCGAACACGAGGACCGTCTCGTCCTCGGAGCCCTTGTCGAGGCCGTATGCCAGGGCGGCGGCCGTCGGCTCGTTGATGATGCGCAACACGTTGAGGCCGGCGATGGTGCCCGCCTCCTTCGTCGCGGTGCGCTGGGCGTCGTCGAAGTAGGCCGGCACGGTGATGACGGCGTCGGTGACGGTGTCGTTGAGGAACGACTCGGCGTCGCGCTTGAGCTTCATCAGGGTGCGGGCACTGATCTCTTGCGGCGTGTACGTCTTGCCGTCGATGTCGTCGGACTTCCAGCTCTCGCCCATGTGGCGCTTGATCGAGCGGAACGTACGATCGGGGTTGGTGATCGCCTGGCGCTTGGCGACCTCGCCGACGAGCACCTCACCGGCCTTCGAGAACGCGACGACCGACGGGGTGGTGCGACCGCCTTCGGCGTTCGGGACGACGGTGGGTTCGCCGGCATCGAGGACGGCGACGACGGAGTTGGTGGTACCGAGGTCGATACCGACTGCCTTGGCCATGTGAGGTTGCTCCTGTGTTGATGGGGGAAAACGTGCGTGAACCGGACTCAAGTGTAGGAGACCACCCCACGACCGCCAACCCCCCGATCAGGAAAGTTGAGTCGCCACGACTTAAGTTCAGGAGCACCAGGCGGGCGTACACGAATGGTGTCGGATCCCTTGCGTGCTGCAGGTCGTGCATCGCTCCAGGTCGAGGCACGCAAGGGATCCGACACCATTCGTGACAGAGACCGTTCGTCAGGGTTGGTCGAGGTTCTCGGGGCCGAAGGAGTCGGGGAGCAACTCGGCCATCGTGTACGTCGTGCGCACACCGTCGGGCCCGGCGGCGTGGATCGTGGTGCCGGCCGTGGCGAACTCGCGGATCTTCTGACGGCAGCCGCCGCACGGTGTCGAGAGCGCGTCACCGTCGCAGACGGTCACGACCGACACGATCTCGCGCTCACCGGCCGACGCCATCGCCGCGATCGCACTCGCCTCGGCACACATCCCCTCCGGGTAGGCGGCGTTCTCGACGTTGGCGCCCACGAACACCCGCCCCGACGAGGTCACGAGCGCAGCCCCGACCGGGAAGTGCGAATAGGGCACGTGCGCGCGCTGCTGGACCTCCCTGGCGAGTGCGAGCAGTTCGTCGGTGGAGGTCGATCCGGCGGGCATACCACGATCGTACGGTGCCGGGATGAAATGATGAGGACGTGCAGCCGTACTTCCGAGACGCCGTCCAGGGCGACCTCCCTGCGATCGCGACGATCATGCGGGGTGCGGCACCTCACGACGCGGCGCAGCAGCGAGCGACGCCGGAGGCGTACCGGCGGGTGCTCGACCAGATCGATCGCCACGACGGCTGCTACCTCCTCGTCGGCGAGTACGACAACCAGATAGGTGCCGTCCTCGAGATGGTCGTGTTCCCGACCCTCAGCGGGTGCGGACGGACGGCCGAGATCGTCGGCGTCTGGTCGGCCGAGTCGTTCCGCACGTCGGGGCTCGACGGGATGCTCGTCGATCACGCGATCGAGCGAGCGCGCGATCTCGGGTGTGCTCGACTCCAGGTGATGGCGGGCGGGGGGCGCCGACAGGAGCACTCGTTCTGGGAACGCGCCGGGTTCATCCACCTCGACGTCGGCTACGTCCGTACCGCCGACCAACAGCGCCACCTCCGCCGCATCAGCTGACCGAGCGGCCCCGGGCCCGGGCGGGCCGGACACCCAGGCGATTAAATCGACTGCACGTCCACCGCCGGACACCCAGGCGATTAAATCGACTGCACGTCCACCGCCGGACACCCAGGCGATTAAATCCACTCCACGTCCACCGCCGGACACCCAGGCGATTTAATCGACTGCACGTCCGCACGTAGGGAGTCCCGCGCTCGGAGAGCGTCAGAGCGACAGGACGGCGGCAGTCACCAGGGCGCTGGAGACCGTGAGGGGGAAGCCCAACCGGGTGAAGTCGCCGAAGCGGTAGCCGCCGAGTCCGTAGACCATCAGGTTCGTCTGGTAGCCGATCGGCGTCAGGAACGAACACGACGCCCCGACCAGCACGGCGATCGCGAAGTCGCGAGGGTCGCCGCCCGTCCCCGACGCGGCGGCCATCGCGATCGGCACCATCAACGCCGCGGCACCACTGTTCGACAGCACCTCGGTCAGGAGTTGGGTCGCGACGATCGTGAGCAGCAACAGTCCGAACGTGCCCCACGACGCACCCAGATCGACGAGACCACTCGCGATCTCGGCCGCGAGACCCGAGGCGGCAGCGGCGTTGCCGAGGCTGATCGACATCGCGATCGTCAACACGACGTTCAGATCGACCGCACGGCGCGCCTCGGACGGACCGAGGACACCGCCCACGACCATGACCGCGGCGGCGAGAGCCGATGCGGCCAGCAACGAGAGCGCACCGCTCGCGGCGGCGACGATCAGGCCGACGAACGACGCCGCGGCGACCCACGCTCGCGCCCGGCGTGGCGGAGGCGGCTCCTCGACCGACGACACGAGCGCGAAGTCGCCGTGCTCACGCCACCGTCGCCCGAAGTCGTCACCGGCGAGCACCAGCAGGACGTCGCCGGCCGCAATCGGAATCGCGCCCAGCTTGCCGCGCAGTTCCTCGTCAGCTCGGTGCACGGCGAGCACGGCCGCGCCGTAGCGCCCGCGGAATCCCGCGTCTTTCAACGTCCGACCCGCCAGGTCGGATCGGGGGCCGACGACCGCTTCGTAGAGACGAGTGCCAGGACCCTCGGCGTCGATCACGTGTGGTTCCTCTGCCGACCTCAGTCCGGCGACGTCCTGGAGGTCGATGATTCGCGTCACGTCGCCGACGAAGTACAGGCGGTCATCTGCCGTGACCTTCGTCTCGGGCCGGGCCGTCACGATCGCGCCGCCGCGCTCGATCGCCGCGAGATAGACACCGTCGAGATGGCGCAGGCCGGCGGCGGCGATCGTCTTGCCGTCGATCGCGCCGCCCGGCGCGACCACCATCTGCAGCTGGAACTCGCGGGCGGTGGCGCGCATCGACTCACCGGCGGCCGTGCGATGTCGGAGCAGGAACGGTGTGGCGACCGCGAGCACGACGATGCCGACCACAGCGACCGGGAGACCGACCCGGGTGACCTCGAACATGCCGAGCGGATCGTCGCCGGTCGCACGGATGGCATCCGAGACGACGAGGTTGGTCGACGTGCCGAGCAGGGTGATGACGCCGCCGAGGATGCTCGCGAACGACAGCGGCATGAGCAGTGTCGATGCGGATCGGTCGTTCGCTCGCGACCAGCGGATGGCCCTGGGCGCCGCCAGCGCGACCAGCGGGGTGTTCGGGACGAACGCCGACATCGCCGCCGTCGCACCGGCGAGGCGCACGATCGTCCTCGTTCGGCCGAACAGTAGCCGGTCGATGAACCAGGACAGCGCGCCGGTCGCCGCCACGCCGCCGGCGACGACGTAGAGGAGGGCGATGGTGGCCGTGGCCGGACTCGAGAGGCCCGACAGGGCGACCTCGTCGTCGACCGCGCCCACCACGAGCAGGAACGCGACGCCGGCGCCCATCGCCGCGACCGTCGGGACGCGATCGGTGGCGGCGATCGCCACGACCGCCACCACCGTCGCCAGGACGAGCCACGCATCAGCACCCACGATTGGTCATTCTACGTATTCTCCACCGTATCGGTAGACAAACTTGCGCCGAAGACGACATGACAGATGGTGTCGGATACCTCCTGTCCGTCCCGACGGCTTGGTGCGCAGGATCGGACAGGAGGTATCCGACACCATCTGTCACCATCTGTCACTGCAGGGTGATCGTCGTTTCGGCGCGGCCGGCTCTCGGGTGGATGGCGGTGGCGGTGAGCTGGGCGCCTGCCGGCGCTCGGACGACGAACGACGCCAGGGCGCGGTCGGGTGTCCCGTCGTGGCCGCGACGGAACCGCAGTGCCGCCCGACCGTCGAGCTGCCCGAACTCACGACGCGCGGGGCCGTCGACGACGTCGACGTCGCCCGACAGCTCCACCACCAGCGGCAGCACCAGGTGCTCCTTCGCGGCGAGCGCACTCACCTGGGTCGGGAGCCAGCCGGTGTTGGCGACGCCGACATCGACGCGCCACGTGTCGTCGCCGAGCGCGGTGATCCGCTGATGGACGATCTCGACCCGAGGCGAACAAAGCGCTTGATACACGGCGAACGCGGCGTGGGGGGCGACCTCGTCGCGCAGGAGGTGCGCGGGTGGGTTCGTCCACGTGGTCAGGTCGTTCCAGCCGCCGAGCTCGATCCGGCCGAGCTGCGGGTGGTCGAACTCGTACCAGTCGACGTACCCGTCGGGGTGGTGCTCGTCGCACCAGCGCAGGACGGCGAGCGCCTCGTCGTCGGTCGGGCCGGTGTACCAGAAGTGCGTCGACTGCTTCGTGCCCGTCGCCGCATGGACGATGTCCCAGTACTCCGTCGTCCAGCCGAACACCCCGAGGTGCTCGTACGCCCAGTCGTCGGAGGCACCGCTCATCGTGTCCGACTTGTCCCAGGTGAAGTCCTCGTAGACCGAGTGGACCGGATACGAAGTGATCGCCTCACCGCGCTCGCCCAACTGCTTCCACACCCACACGTCGAACTGGTCGAGGGCCGAATCCGCCTTGGTCGACGAGGGACGCAGCAACACCCCACCACTGGTGTGGTAGGCGTTGAAACCACAGATGTTCGGACGGGCGATGATCGCCCGCACCAGCGCGTCGATCTCGGGCTCGCTCAACGGGTGATCGCCACTGCCCGGGATCTTGGTGCCCCACCCGGCCGGGAAGTTGCGGTTCATGTCGAGCCCCTCGGTCGGCCGTGGCGTCGGCACCGTGAAGCCGTCGTGATCGGACACGGTCCCTTCGTCGATCAGGCGATACGTCGCGGACCCGCTCGGCGCACCCTCGGCCGGGATCGGCACCATCAGACGTGCGTCGTCGGGGTGGGGCATCCAGGCGCCGTTGGGGTCGGCGATCCGCATCTGCAGGATGCGACCGTCGCCGTCGACGTCCTCACCACGGTGGCCGACGGGACGATGGGCGTCGCGCCACGGCCACGGACGGATACTCGACCGGCGGAACCTCGGTCGATCGGCGAGTGCCCACTCGGCGCCGTCCGGATTCACCCGAGGCACGACGTAGAAGGTCCGGGTCTGCAGCGCCCGGGAGACCGCGTCATCGACGCCGTGACCGTCCACGAGGTGGTGGATCAGGTGGCACGCCGCCACGCTCGCGGTCAGTTCCACCGAGTGGATGTTCGCGTCGACCCAGTGGGCCGGCTTCGTGTCGTGCGGGCCCGTCGAGCTGTCGGTCACGGTCGCCAGCCAGAGGTCACGCCCCTCGTGCGACCGACCGTACGTCTCGAGCGTCACGAGATCCGGATGGGCCGCGGCGACCTCGTGGAGCCAGGCGACCAACTCGTCGTACCGGAGAAAGCGATCGAAGTCGTACTGCACGCCGCGATCGTACGCACCCGCGCGACACGCGACGGTTGATGTCGGTTGGGGTCAGACCTCATCCGACACCCCGACCGCTTCGGCCGGCCGGAACCTGTCGGATGAGGTCTGACCCCAACCGACGGGCTCGTGTTCGGGACCTCGTTACCATCGGGGGCGATGTCCCTCCATCTCGATCGTCACCCCTCGTTCGCCGGACGACCCGGACCGGTCCTGCTCGTCATCGCCGACGGCGTCGGCGTCGCCCCCGCCGGACCGAGCAACGCCGTCACCGTCGCCGACACGCCGCACCTCGACGAACTCACCCGGAGCGAGCTCGCCACCGAGCTCGCTGCGCACGGCCCCGCCGTGGGGCTGCCGACCGACGACGACATGGGCAACAGCGAGGTCGGCCACAACGCGCTCGGCGCGGGTCGGGTGTTCGCCCAGGGGGCCAAGCTCGTCAACAAGGCGATCGAGACGGGAGCGATCTTCGAGTCCGACGTCTGGCACGGAGCGATCGGTCGGGCACGCACCGGCACGCTGCACTTCGTCGGGCTGCACTCCGACGGCAACGTCCACTCCCACAACGAGCACCTCTACGCCATGCTGCGCCGGGCGGCCGACGAGGGCGTCACCAGCGCTGCGGTGCACATCCTCCACGATGGCCGCGACGTCCCGTCGCAGTCGGCGCTCGGCTACATCCGGCGTACGGAGGAGGTCCTCGCCGAGATCAACGCTGAGGGTGCACGCAACTTCCGGATCGCGTCCGGCGGTGGCCGGATGTACATCACGATGGACCGCTACGAGGCCGACTGGCCGATGGTCGAACGCGGGTACCGCGCCCACGTCTGGGGCGAGGGTCGCCGCTTCGTGTCGGCCCGCGCCGCGGTCGAGACGATGTACGACGAGGCGAAGGCGGCCGGCAAGGTACCGAGCGACCAATACCTGCGCGAGTTCGTCGTCGTCGACGAGGACGGTCCGGTCGGCACGGTGTCCGACGGCGACGCCGTCATCGTCTACAACTTCCGGGGCGACCGGTCGATCGAGATCTCTCGCGCGTTCGAGGAACCGGACTTCACCGAGTTCTCGCGCCAGGGCCCGAACGGCGAACCGGCACCCGAGGTGTTCTTCGCCGGCATGCTGCAGTACGACGGCGACGCGCTCGTGCCCAAGCAGTACCTCGTCGCACCACCCCAGATCGACCGCACGATGAGCCACTACCTCTGTGCCGAGGGGGTGCGCTCGTTCGCGGTGTCCGAGACACAGAAGTACGGCCACGTCACCTACTTCTGGAACGGCAACCGCTCGGGCTACATCGATCCGACCCTCGAGACCTACGTCGAGATCCCGTCCGACAACGTCGAGTTCGACACCACGCCGGCGATGAAGGTGCCCGAGATCACCGACGAGGTCATCGACCTGCTGCGATCCGGTGACTACAAGTTCGGTCGGCTCAACTTCCCGTCCGGCGACATGGTCGGGCACACCGGCAATCTCGAGGCCACGGTCGAGGCGATGACCGTCATCGACGAGTGCATGGCGAAGCTGGTCGAGGTGATCGACGAACTCGACGGGGTGCTCGTGTACACCGCCGACCACGGCAACGCCGACATCATGTACACCGAGTCCGGCGGCGTCCGCTCACCGAAGACGTCGCACACGCTGAGTCCGGTGCCGTTCGCCATCCACGACCCGAACTACGACGGCGAGTACCACATCGCTCCCCCGCCACAACCCGGACTGGCGAACGTGGCTGCCACCTTGTTGAACCTGATGGGGTACGAGGCGCCGGACGACTACGAGCCGAGCGTCATCGGGTTCTGACCGGTCGGGGACACACGGCCCTACGGGCGTCGCTCCACGAGCGCTACTGTGCGCACCATGGCGTCCAAGTCGGAGAAGATCGAGCACCTGCGGACCCTGCCGCTCCTGGCCGGTTGCAGCAAGCGCGAACTCGACCAGATCGCTCGGGCCGGCGACGAGATCGACGTGCCGGCGGGCACCTTGCTCGTCGACCAGGGCCAGACCGGGCGCGAGGCCTTCGTGGTCATGTCCGGCGAGGTGACGATCAAGCGCAACGGACGCAAGGTCGCCACCGCCGGGCCGGGTGACATCGTCGGGGAAATGTCGTTGCTCGATCACGGGCCACGCACGGCCTCAGCGTTCTGCGACACCGACTGTTCCCTCTTCGTGCTCGACCAACGCCACTTCCGGGCTGTGCTCGAGCAGCACCCGACGATCGCGCTCAAGATGCTCGGTGTGCTCGCGGGTCGTGTCCGCGACCTCGACCGTCAATCCTTCGGCTGAACCGTCACCGCATGTGAGTTCGACCGGTACCGGCGAGTAGCTTGTTGGTCGCCATGAGCACGCAAGACGCACCCACCGACCAGTCGGGCGACAAGCGCATCCGGCCGTACCAGCTCGCCATCGGGCTCGGTGTCGGCATCGCCTTGTTCACCGTGATCTCCGGCATCGTGCCCCTGATCACCGGCTGGCACAACGACAACGAGTGGCACCGCGAGGTGTTCGGCAACATCCCCGGGCCGATCAAGGTGGCGTTCTACACCGTGATCCCGGTCGTGCTGGTGTGGGGCTCGTTCGAGTTCGCCAAGCGGATCAAGAACTGGGAGCGCGGCGCACCGGCCCAGCGACGCACGACCAAGAAGAACGCAAAGAAGCGCGCCGAGGACTACCGCGCCGGCGTGTACATGCAGACCCTGCTCCGCGACTCCGCCGCCGGGCTCATGCACTCGATGATCTACTTCGGGTTCCTCGTGCTGCTCGGCGTCACCACCACGCTCGAGATCGACCATCAGCTGCCCGAAGATCTGAAGTTCCTGCACGGCCGCACGTACCAGGCGTACGCGTTCGTCGGCGACGCCGCCGGACTCGTGTTCACGGTCGGCGTGACATGGGCGATCGTGCGTCGCTACGTGCAGAAGCCGTACCGCATCCGTATCAAGTCGAAGATGGACCACGTCCTCGGACTCGGCAGCCTGTTCGTGATCGGCGTCAGCGGGTTCGGCGCCGAGATGTTCCGCATCGCGCTCGGCACCGCCCAGGGCGAGGACATGAGCTGGGAACAGTGGAGCTTCATCGGCTACCCGCTCAGCCAGCTCGTCGACGGCATGAGTGTCGGCGCCCTCGAAACCTGGCACCAGGCCTGGTGGATCGCCCACGTCGTGGCGTTCGTGGTGTTCCTGGCCATCCTGCCGCTCACGATGCTGCGTCACATGTTCACGTCGCCGCTCAACATGTACCTGCGCGACAAGGACCGCCCGAAAGGCGCGATGAAGCCGATGCCGAACCTGATGGAGACCGAGCTCGAGTCGTTCGGTGCGTCGGTGGTGGAGGACTTCACCTGGAAGCAGCTGCTCGACACCGACGCCTGCACGATGTGCGGTCGCTGCACGGCCGTGTGCCCGGCCCACGCCACGGGCAAGCCGCTCGATCCGCGCGAGATCGTGCTCAAGACCGGTGAGGTGATGGCGGCCTCGGCCGACACCAACGTGACCCCGCCGCTGAACACCGACAGCGAGATCACGATCAGCTCCAACAGCCTGTTCGAGCGCATCACACCGGACGAGATCTGGGCCTGCACCACCTGCAAGGCGTGCGACGAGGTCTGCCCGGTCAACATCGAGATCCTCGACAAGATCCTCGACATGCGGCGCTACCTGTCGCTGATGGAATCGAACTTCCCCTCCGAGCTCGGCAACGCCTACCGCTCGATGGAGAACCAGATGAACCCGTGGGGCATGAACCAGGGCGAGCGGGCCGACTGGGCCGACGACCTCGGCCAGGTCAAGGTCGTCGATCCGGGCGACGCGTTCGAGGCCGAATACCTCTACTGGGTCGGCTGCGCCGGCAGCTTCGACGACAAGAACAAGAAGGTCACCCAGTCGATGGCCAAGCTGCTCACCCGTGCGGGCATCGAGGTCGCGATCCTCGGCCCGTCCGAGATGTGCACCGGTGACTCGGCTCGTCGTTCGGGCAACGAGTACCTGTTCCAGATGCTCGCTATGCCGAACATCGAGATGCTCAACGGCATGGGCGTCAAGAAGATCATCACCCAGTGCCCGCACTGCTTCAACACGCTGCTCAACGAGTACCCACAGCTCGGCGGCCACTACGAGGTCGTGCACCACACCCAGCTGCTCGAGCAGCTCATCGCCGACGGTCGACTCGACGTGTCGACGGCAACGCTCGAGGAACGCATCACGTATCACGACTCGTGCTACCTCGGCCGCCACAACGACGTCTACATGGCGCCCCGCAAGGTCGTCGGATCGATCAAGGGGATCGAGGTCGTCGAGATGGGCCGCAACGGCACCAAGGGCATGTGCTGCGGCGCCGGTGGGGCTCGCATGTGGATGGAAGAGTCGATCGGCACCAAGGTCAACGACGAGCGGGCGCTGGAGGCGATCAGCACCGGGGCGACGCGGGTCGCGACGGCCTGCCCGTTCTGCTACATCATGCTCGACGACGGCGTGAAGGCGGCCGGCAAGGACGACGACGAGATCAAGGTCGCCGACCTCGCGATCCACCTCCTCGACGCGATCGAGGAAGGTGAGCGCAAGGCCGCGCACCCCGAAGCGCACCTCAACCAGCCGTTCACCGAGCCGGTCCGCGGCATCGCCGCGTTCGGCGTCGGGTCACCCGCCGCTGCCGACGAGGTCGGCGAAACCCCCATCGAAGTCCGCGACACCTGACCAGAAGGGGTCGGGCACCTTCTGGCCAGCCAGCCGCAACAAACCACACCTTCATCGCCAGAAGGTGCCTGACCCCTTCTGGCGTTTGAGTACGTTGGGGGTGTGGTTCCCAATGTGTTCTCGATGGTCTTGGCGGGCGGCGAGGGCAAGCGGCTGGCACCGCTCACCCGGGACCGGGCGAAACCGGCGGTGCCCTTCGGTGGGCACTATCGCCTGATCGACTTCGTCCTGTCGAACCTCGTCAACGGCGGCTTCCGCCGCATCGTGGTACTCACCCAGTACAAGAGCCACAGCCTCGACGTCCACCTGTCGCGGACGTGGACGCTCGCGCACCTGCTCGGCAACTACGTCGTCGGGGTCCCCGCCCAGATGCGACGCGGACCTCGCTGGTACTCCGGTTCGGCCGACGCGATCTTCCAGAACCTCAACCTGTTCGACGACGAACGCCCGACCCACGTGATGGTGTTCGGTGCCGACCACATCTACCGGATGGATCCACGCCAGATGCTCGAGCAGCACCTCGACACCGGCGCCGGCCTCACGGTGGCCGCTATCCGGGTGCCCCGCAGCGAGGCCGATCAGTTCGGGGTGATCGACGTCGGAGCCGGGACGACGATCGCCCGCTTCCTCGAAAAGCCGAGCGATCCGCCCGGCTTGCCGGACGACCCCGATCGGACGCTCGCGTCCATGGGCAATTACCTGTTCGACGCCGATCTACTGCGCGAGCTCGTGACCAGAGACGCCGCGACCGAGTCGAGCCGTCACGACATGGGCGGCGACATCGTGCCGTCGGTGGTCGCCGCGGGCGACGCCCACGTCTACGACTTCTCACTCAACGAGGTGCCGGGTGAGTCGGCGACCGACCGCGCGTACTGGCGCGACGTCGGCACGCTGCAGTCGTACTTCGACGCCCACATGGACCTCGTCGCACCCGAACCCGAGTTCAACCTCTACAACTATGCGTGGCCGATCCACACGAGCGGTCGGCTGTACCCGCCGATGAAAGTGACCGAGCACCATCTCGAGCCGTCGTCATTGTCGAACACGATGGTGTGCAGTGGCGCGATCATCTCGGGGTCGTCGGTGAATCAAGCGCTGCTCTCGCCCGGCGTTCGGGTGCACGAGCGGTGCGAGATCGAGCGGGCGGTGCTGCTCGACGGTGTCGAGGTCGGGGCCGGCGCGGAGTTGCGCAACGTGATCCTCGACAAGGGCGTGAGGGTTCCGCCGGGCTATCAGATCGGGGTCGACCCGGCCCTCGATCGTGAGCGCTTCGCCGACCGCAAGGGCTGCATCGTCACCGACGAAGGCCTCGTCGTCGTCGGCAAGGGCGAACAGCTCCCGGACTAGGTCGGTTGGTGTCGGTTGGGGTCAGACCTCAACCGACGATCACGCTGGTGCCTCAGCAATCAGGTGGTCGGTTGAGGTCTGACCCCAACCGACTGTTCAGGCTTCGCGGGGGCGGCGGAGGACGACGACGGCGCGGTCGGCGACTTCGAGCTGGAAGATGTCGACGGGCGCCGCGGCGGGCTCGCGCTTGGACTCGTCGTGAGTGGCCGTGTCGAACTCCACGACCCAGCCGCCGGCGACCGGGGTGGGGATCGTGAACGTGATCGGCTCGTCGCCGGCGTTGAAGAACACCAGGAAGTCGTCGTCGGTGATCGGTTCGCCCTGGTTGTCACGCGACGGGATGGCGTTGCCGTTGAGCCAGACCGCCAGCGACCGGGCGAAGCCGGCGTTCCAGTCGTCGTCGGTCATCACCTCGCCGCCGGGGGTGAACCAACCGATGTCGGCCTCGGTGCTGCCGCCACGCACCGACATGCCCTGGAACCACCGGCGGCGTCGGAACACCGGATGCTCCCGGCGCAGCGCGATCAGCCGGCGGGTGAACGCCAGGAGGTCGACGTCGGCGGACTCCCAGTCGACCCACGAGATCTCGTTGTCCTGCGCGTAGGCGTTGTTGTTGCCGCCCTGGCTGCGGCCGAGTTCGTCGCCCATCGTGATCATCGGCACACCCTGTGACAGCAGCAGCGTGGCCAGGAAGCTGCGCACGCGCCGCTCGCGAAGTGCGCACACCTCGAGGTCGTCGGTCGGGCCCTCGACGCCGCTGTTCCACGACAGGTTGTGGCTCTCGCCGTCCCGGTTGCCCTCACCGTTCGCGTCGTTGTGCTTGTCGTTGTACGACACGAGGTCGCGCAGCGTGAAGCCGTCGTGTGCGGTGATGAAGTTGATGCTGGCGTTCGGTCGGCGACCGTTCGACTCGTACAGGTCGCTGCTACCGGTGAAGCGGTAGGCGAACTCGCCGAGCGATTGCTCGTCGCCGCGCCAGAACCCGCGCACATTGTCGCGGTAGCGGCCGTTCCACTCCGACCACAGCGTCGGGAAGTTGCCGACCTGGTAGCCGCCCTCACCGATGTCCCACGGCTCGGCGATCAACTTCACCTGGGAGATGATCGGGTCCTGCTGGATGATGTCGAAGAACGCGGACAGCCGATCGACGTCGTGGAGTTCGCGCGCCAACGCCGACGCCAGGTCGAACCGGAACCCGTCGACGTGCATGTCGAGGATCCAGTACCGGAGACTGTCCATGATCAGCCGGAGCACGTGCGGGCTGCGCACGTTCAGGCTGTTGCCGGTGCCGGTGTAGTCGACGTAGTGCTCGGGCTCGTTCGGGTCGAGCCGGTAGTAGACGGCGTTGTCGACGCCGCGCATCGACAGCGACGGGCCGAGATGGTTGCCCTCGCCGGTGTGGTTGTACACCACGTCGAGGATCACCTCGATGCCGGCCTCGTGGAGCGAGGCGACCATGTGCTTGAACTCCTGCACCTGCTGGCCGTCGGTGCCCCACGCCGCGTAGCCGTGATGGGGCGCGAGGTAGTTGATCGACTGGTAACCCCAATAGTTCCGCAGGCCCTGCCGGATCAGGAACTCGTCGTGGATGAACTCGTGGGTGGGCATCAGCTCGATCGCGGTGACGCCGAGCGACGTGAGGTAGTCGATCACGGGCTCCGTCGCGAGTCCGGCGTACGTGCCGCGCAGTTCGGGCGCGACGTCGGGGTAGTTCATCGTGAGGCCGCGGACGTGCGCCTCGTAGATGACGGTGTCGGGCAGGCGGGTGTTGGGCGACTTGTCGTCGCGCCAGTCGAAGTACGGGTTGATGACGACCGACCGCGGCATGCTCGCCGCCGAGTCGAGATCGCTCATCTGGGTCCGGTCGTCGAAGTCGTAGTCGTAGACCTCGGGTCCCCACGTGATCTCCCCGTCGACCGACTTGCCGTACGGGTCGAGCAGGAGCTTGTTCGGGTTGAACCGAGCGCCCTTCTGCGGCGCCCACGCTCCGTGTACCCGGTAGCCGTACTTCTGGCCGGGGCCGACGCCCGGCAGGTACACGTGGTGGTTGAACGCCTGCACCTCGGACATCTCGACACGTGTCTCGTTGTCGTCCGCGTCGAACAGGCATAGCTGCACGGTCTCGGCCTCCTCGCTGTACAGCGAGAAGTTGGTGCCCCGGCCGTCGTAGGTGGCGCCCTGGGGGAACGGTGTGCCGGGCCAGGTGGTGGGGGTGGCGGCAGCCTGATCGGCGGTGGTCGTCTTGGGCATGGTCATGTGTTCCCGGGGTGGGGGGATCGGGAAACGGTACACCTCCTGCAAGCGCTTCCGGTCAACGTCGTTCGACCGCGACCACGCTCCGCGGCCGGTCGGACGACCGCGCGGTTGCGCGCCACCGGTTCAAGCGCGCCTTCCGAGGCGCCGATGAGAGAACATGTTGCGACCTGCCTCGCCGGATGCGCTCGATCGGCTGTTGGACGCGGCAGGCGACGTCGATCGCGAGCTCGACATGGCGCTCGTACGGCTCGGTGTGTTGCCGCCGCTCGATCTCTCCACGATCCGGTCGTGGCTGACCCTGCGCGGGGTCGCCGTGGCCGCTCGTGCGAACACCGACGGGCATCGCGTGATCGAGGTGCTGATCGAACGACGGGTCGTCGCCAGCATCCAACCCGACGGGTCGGTCGTCACGCCGCTCGCCGCGACCGCCTGACATCACCCGCCATCGGACTCGAACGAGGGTCCGGTCGTGACGTCGGCCGTCAGCGCGGTGTACCGCTCTCGGACGTCGGACGCATCGCGGGCAGGAACGATCTCGGTGCCCGATCCGAGATCCCAGCGCCGAGCGACGATGGCCGGTGGGTCCCCTCCGACGATCGCTGCTGCCTGCGCGGCGGCACCGGTCGCCACGGTCTCGTCGGCATCGGGAACGACGACCGTTCGGCCGAGCAGGTCGGCGCACCGCTGCCGGTAGGCGCTGGATCGGGCGCCACCACCGACGAGGAACACGCGACCAGTGAGTTCGACGTCGACGGCTCGGATGGCGTCGACCCCGTGGAGCACACCGCACAGCACGCCGTCGTGGGCGGCGAGCGCCAGTTGCTCCCGCGTCGTGCCGTTCGTCAGACCGTGGAATGTCCCGGTCGCCTCGGGGAGGTTCGGGGTGCGTTCTCCGTCGAAGTACGGCACCAGCAGCGCGCTCCCTTGCCCGTCGACGGCTCGAAGCGCCAGGTCGGCGAGGCCGGGTGCATCGGTGCCGAGCCACCGAGCCACGGTGTCGGTCACCTTGGTGGCGTTCAGGGTGCACACCAGGGGCAAGAACTCTCCGGTGGCGCTGGCGAAACCGGAGACGGCGCCGGTCGGGTCGAATGCGGGCGTGGCGGACACCGCGAACACCGTCCCGGACGTGCCGAGGGACACGGCGACGTCGCCGGGTCGCAGACCGAGCCCCATGGCGGCACCCATGTTGTCGCCGGATCCGGGGGCGACGAGCACATCGCTCGGGATCCCCAGTTCAGCTGCGACCTCGGGAAGGACGGGACCGGCGGCGTCGGCCGGACCGAGCACCCTGGGCAGCGCACCGTCCCACCCACCGGTCGCCGACGCGACGATGTCGGTGAGGACGCGGTCGGTGGACGGATCGAACCAACCGGTACCGGACGCATCGCCACGATCGGTCACGTGCTCGCCGGTCAACCGCCAGGTGAGGTAGTCGTGGGGCAGCATCACCTTCGTCGCCCGAGCGAGCACGTCGGGTTCGTGGGCCGCGACCCACGCCAGCTTGCTGATCGTGATCGCTGCCAGTGGCACCACACCGGTTCGCTCGACCCACCAGTGCGTGCCGAACCGTTCGACGAGCGCAGACGCCTCGGGGGCCGACGTCGTGTCGTTCCACAGCTTGGCGGGCCGCACCGGTTCACCCGCGGCGTCGAGCAGGACGCAACCGTGCTGCTGACCGGCGACGGAGATCGCGACCACCTCGCGCCGCAGCTCACCGAACGCGTGAACGGCCCCGACGAACGCCGCCCACCACGCCCGTGGGTCCTGCTCCGACACCGGCGGGCTGGTCGACGGATGCCGGGCGGTGTGGACGGCGACGACCTCGCCGGTGTCGACCCGACGCGCCTCGACCTTGACGGATTGCGTCGACGAATCGACGCCGAGCACGAACTCGTTCACACTCCTCCCGCGGCGAAGTCGACGTCGGCCGTGGCGACGGTGCCGGCCGTGCGACCCGGGGCGCTCTGGAATCCCCAGTAGAGGTTGGTGTGGGCGATGACCTGCTCGGGCGGTGGCGCACCCCACTCCGACAGGTCTTCGGTCGTGTGGGCGTCGTCCACCAAAACCGCGTCGTATCCGCGCGCCAGCGCGCCGTGCAGCGTCGAACGCACGCACATGTCGGTCTGCGCCCCGGTGACGACCAAGCGGCCGACGCCACATCGTGCCAGCACCGCTTCGAGGTCGGTGTCCTCGAACGAGTCGCCGTACTGCTTGTGCACGATCGGATCGCCGTCGACGGGCCGGAGTTCGGGAACGATCTGCCACTCGTCGGTGTCGCGCTCGAGTTCGTCGTCGTTGTGTTGGACCCATACGACCGGCACCTTCGCCGCGCGGGCGCGGTCGACCAACCGGTCGATGTTGGCGACGACGTGGTCGCGGCGGACGGCGCCGCTGACGACGCCGTTCTGGACGTCGATCACGACGAGGGCGGTGTGGGGTCGGTCGGGCAAGGTCGTCATGGCATCACCGTACGCGTCGGCGTCGGACCGGTCGAGCGTGAGGCACGGTTCAACGCACCGTGTCGATGTGCCGGGCGACGATGCGTTCGAGCAGTTCGTGGCGTCCCGACACGGGTGTCGGCTCGTGGCCCGATGCGACGAGATCGTCGTGGATCTGTTGCAGGCTCTCTTTGCCGGCGAGCAGTGCCTGCCCGGACGTCGTGTCCCAGCCGGCATATCGTTCTGCCCGGCGCCGGTCGAGTTCGCCCTCGTCGAGGACCGACTGCGCCACGAGCAACGACTTCGCGAGGGTGTCCATCGCACCGATGTGGGCGATGAACAGGTCGTCCCGGCTGATCGACTGCCGTCGGATCTTGCAGTCGAACATCATCCCGCCGGTCGTGAACCCGCCGCCGCGCAGGATCTCGAGCATGCCGAGCGACATGTCCTCGACCGATGTGGGGAACAGGTCGAGGTCCCAGCCGAGCCGGTCGTCGCCGGCGTTGGCGTCGACCGAACCGAAGATGCCGCTCCCGACCGCAGCGGCGACCTCGTGATGGAAGTCGTGTCCGGACAAGGTGGCGTGGTTCACCTCGATGTTGACCTTGATCTCGTCCTCGAGGCCGTACCTCTGCAGGAAGGCGTACACCGCGGCGACGTCGTAGTCGTACTGGTGCTTGGTCGGCTCCATCGGCTTGGGCTCGATCAGCAGGGTCCCCTCGAACCCGATCGCGTACTTGTGCTCGACGACCAGATTCATGAACCGACCCAACTGGTCGAGTTCACGCTGCATGTCGGTGTTGAGCAGGGTCTCGTATCCCTCACGACCACCCCAGAGCACATAGTTGGCGCCGCCGAGTTCGTGGGTCTTCTGCAGGCAGTGCGCCACCTGTGCGGCGGCGTACCGGAACAGGTCCGGGTCAGGGTTCGTGGCCGCCCCGGACATGAAGCGCGGGTGCGAGAACGCGTTGGTCGTGCCCCACAGCAGCTGGATCCCGGTGTCGGCCATCCTCCGGCCGACCTCGTCGACCATTTCGTCGAGGTGCCGGCAGGTCTCGGCGAACGTGGCACCGGCCGGCGCGATGTCGATGTCGTGGAACGAGAAGAACGGGGCGCCGAGCTTGGTGAAGAACTCGAACGCGGCGTCCATCTTCATGCGTGCCGCCGCCATCGGATCGAGGTCCGGTGCCTGGTTCGGGTGCCAGGGCCGGTCGAGGGTGCCGGCACCGAAGATGTCGAACCCGTCCCAGGTGAACGAGTGCCAGTAGCAGACGCCGAAGCGCAGGTGCTCGGCCATCGTGCGGTCGCCCACGACACGGTCGGGCTGGTACCAGCGGAACGTCAGCGGATCGGTCGATTCGGGTCCGGCGTACCGGATCGGTTCGATGTCGGCGAAGAACGAACTCATGGCGACTCCTTGGTGTGTTGGGCCGTGTTGCTCTGATGGGCCGTGTTGGTGTGGTGGGCCGTGTCGGTGTGTTCGGCCGTGTTGGTGCGGTCGGGAGCGGTCGGATCGTCGACGGTCGCGCGACCCGTCGATCGGCGGGTGGACATCGGTTCGGTACCCACCACGGTGAGGTGGCCCGCTGGCACGAGTTCCGCCGACGATCGGCCGACGAACAACTCGATGTCGCCGGGGTCGACCACGTAGGTCATGTCGACACCGGTGTACCCCAGCGCGGCGACGGGCAACTCGAACCGAACGGTGGCGGCGGCTCCCGGTTCGAGCGTCACCCGGACGAAGTCCTGGAGCTCGAGGACGGGCCGGGTGATCGGCGCGACCGGGTCACGCGAGTACAGCTGAACGACCTCGTCCGCGGTCCGGTCACCGGTGTTGTGCACCTCGACCGCGACCGTGACGATGGCGCCGACCGCCACCTCGGGACCGTCGAGCGGTTGCGGGACCAGGTCGAACGTCGAGTAGCTCAGACCGTGACCGAACGGATACAGCGGTTCATTCGACATGTCGACGTACTCGCCCTTCCAGTGCGACCGGCCGCCTGACACCTTGTGGGAGTAGAAGACCGGAACTTGGCCGGAGCCTCTCGGGTACGACACGGGGAGGCGGCCGCCCGGGCTGACCTCACCCGTCAACGCCTCGGCGATGGCGTCGGCGCCGCACTCGCCGGGCAGCCAGGCGAGCAGCACGGCGTTCGCCGCCTCGTGCACGGCGGGCGAGCCGATCGGCCGTCCGGACACGAGCACGATCACGACCGGCGTCCCGGTCGCCGCCACCGCGTGCACGAGTTCCTCTTGGACACCGGGCAGATCGAGCGTGGCGACGTCGCGACTCTCCCCGGTCGTGCAGTCGTCGGTGAGACCGGACCGCTCACCCACGACGAGCACGGTGACATCGCTCCGCGCCGCCAGCTCGACGGCGGCGGCGAAACCGGAGCGGTCGTCGCTGTTGACCGCACAACCCTCCGAGTGCACCACGTCCGACGTCGGCAAGTGTCGACGGAGGGCGTCGAGCACGGTCGGGATGCGGGCGATCTCGTCGGACTCCTCGATGCCGACGCCCTGGTCGATCGGCATGGCGAACACGTTCTGTCCACTCTTCAGGACCTCGATCAGCGACTCGACGTGGGCCGGGTAGCTGTAGTCCCCCAGCAGGAGGCGTGCGCTGTCGGCGTTGGGTCCGATGACCGCCACCGTCGACGGCGCTGCGAGCGGGAGCACGCCGTCGTTCTTGACGAGGACGAGGCTGTCGCGCGCGATCTGTGCGGCGAGTTCCCGTTGGGCGGGGGTCCGGGTGTGCACGTCGGCGTGCTCCCGACCGACGTAGGGCGACTCGAAGAGTCCGAGCCGGAACTTGGACGCGAGCGCTCGCTCGACGGCCCGATCGATCACCTCGATCGGGATCTCACCTCGCTCGACCGCGCCGGCGAGCGGTGAGCCGAAGGCTTCGGTGCTCGGCAGCTCGACGTCGAGTCCGGCGTGGAGCGCGAGCACGGCCGCCGCGTCGGCGTCGGCCACCACGTGGTGGTACTCGAACAGCTGCTTGACCGCGAAATAGTCGGACACGACCGTGCCGTCGAAGCCCCACTCCCCGCGCAACAGATCGGTCAGCAGCCAGCGGTTCGCGCCGCACGGCACACCGTCCAGTTCGTGATATCCGTTCATCACCGACTCGAGTCCGGCATCGCACACGGCGGCCTCGAACGGCCTGAGGTACACGTCGCGCAGCTCGCGCTCGGGAAGATGGGCCGGCGCCCAGTTCATCCCGCCTTCCGACGCGCCGTAGCCGACGAAGTGCTTGGCGGTCGCGATCACGCCCGCGGTGAGATCGTCACCCTGCAAGCCCCGGATGAATTCGACGCCCATCCTCGACACCAGACAGGGGTCTTCGCCATACGTCTCCTCGAGGCGGCCCCAGCGCGGATCGCGGCACACGTCGAGCACGGGCGACAAGCCCTGGTGCGCACCGATCGATCGCATCTGGAGCCGGATCGTGTCGGCGAGCGCCCGATTGTGTTCGGGGCGGAAGCCGGCGGCGACGCCGATGGCCTGCGGGTAGATGGTCGCCTCGCGCGCCATCAGGCCGGAGCAGATCTCCTCGTGGACGAGCGCCGGGATCCCGAGGCGCGTGTGATCGACGAGGTGGCGCTGCAGGTCGTCGGCGAGGCCGGCGGCTTGCCGAGCGGTGAGACTGCTCGCACCGCTCATCCTCGTCACGTGTCCGATGCCGTGTTCGAGCAGTGGTGTGGCGCGTTCGGTATCGAGTCGTTCGCCGTCGGCGATCTGGAAGATCCAGACACTGCCGAGTTGCGCGAGCTTCTCGTCGAGCGTCATCCGACCGAGAAGATCGGCGATCCGCTCGGTGACGGGACGCGTGGCGTCGCGATAGATCGCGTCGCGGTCGACGGCGTCGTGCGCGGTGGATGGGGTGGACGTCATGGTCGCTCCGGGAAGAGAGGGGTCGAGCGCTGGTCGGGCACGGCGATCACTCCTTCACCGCGCCGCGGGTGAGCCCGCCGATGATCTGTCGTTCGGCGAGGGCGTAGAAGAGCAGGGCGGGCACCATCGACAACGTGGTGTACGCCAGCACGACCGAATAGTCGGTCGAGAACTGTGCCGACACGTTGTTGACGCCGATCGGCAGGGTGTGGTTGCTCGGGTCGATCAACACGAGCAGCGGGAGCAGGAAGGCGTTCCAGCTGCCGACGATCGTGATGACGGCGATCGTGCTGAGCACCGGCCGCGACAGCGGCAACATGACGTGCCAGTAGAAGCGGAACGGTCCACAGCCGTCGATGCGAGCGGCGTCCTGCAGCGACTGCGGAATGGCGCGGAAGAACGGACGCATGATGACGATCGAGATCGGGAGACCGAACGCCGCCTGCGGCAGCGCGACGCCGAGCGGGTTCGACAGCAGACCGACCTGCCGCAGGACGATGAACAGCGGCAGGATCGCGACGGCGACGGGGAAGAGCAGACCGATCGTGAACAGGCCGTAGACCAGCTCCCGTCCTCGGAAGTCGTAGCGGGCGAGCACGAACGCGGCGAGCGACGCCGCCGGCAGGACGACCACCGTCGTGAGGAGGGCGATCAGGGTGCTGTTCCACACCTGTCGCCAGAAGTCGCCCGAGCGGAGCAGCATCTCGTAGTTCTCCCAGACCCACGGGTTCGGGAGCCCCACCGGGTCGGCGGAGAGTTGTTGGCTGGACCGGAACCCACCGAGGACGGAGAACGCCAACGGGATGACGATCACCGCCATCGTGACGAACGCGACGACGTACAGCGCGACGCGCGACAGTCGGCGGCGCAGTC
>NZZV01000197.1 GCA_002698945.1 Acidimicrobiaceae bacterium | reverse complement strand
TACATCATCTGGCGCAACCGCAACGCACACGACCGAACCCTCCGCGACTACGTCAAACGCGCAAACGTTGCCTGACGCGGCACTAGCTCTGACGATTGGATTGGCACGTCCCACGACCTCTTCTTCAAGGCGGTCAGCGGTTCGATTGTCCGGAGCCAACACCGTCGACTTCGCGAAGCGGTCGAGCGTGCGGGTAGTCCATGCGTCGAGTGCCGCAGGGTTCTTGGACAAGTCGCTGGTAAACGACGGAAAGCAGAACAGTCGGCGCCCGGTGCCACGGCGGTCCCATCCGGCCGGTGCGGGGATACGTTCGATGCGCCGCCGGCCGAACGACCGCTCCAACTCGCCGCCTCTGCCAAGTGTGGCGCTCATGTAGAGACGCTGGCTGGGTGCATCGAATGCCGGGTGCGTGCTCGTCGGTGCGATCAGGGGCCGAATCTCGATGGACCGGTAGCTGAGGTAGATCATGCAAGCAGCGAGATGTGACCGAATATGGCCAAAGGCGAAGTGTGCCGAACGCGAGATTGTGGCGCGCTTGTCGGCCTCGCTCAGCACCGCCTCGAGGTCTGCGGCGACTGACGCAACCCCGAGCGGTGCGGCAAGGTAGGCCTGAGCAGATCCACCGTCTTCTGTACCGCTTCGGACGCGCTCGGCCACGAGTGGATCGAGGGCTGGTGCAAGCACGTCGAGAATCGGTATGAACGCTGGGTCGTCGCGGTCGACGACGACCTTCCATGGATTGAGCACGAAGCCCTCTGCGGCGTGAGCATCATCAAGCAACAGCAGACCGGCATGGTCGATAGCCGGATTCGAGTTGAAGACGTGCGAGTAGACACTGACTCCAAGCGCCTCGCCGGCGTCGTAGCGTGCGCGGGCTGATCGATCCCAGTACTTGGCCTGGCCGGTGAGCAGCTCGGTAGCGACTCCGTACTGCGCAAGATTGTGTGCGGTTTGCTGCGCAAGTTGTCGGGTCGGACACAGGTATGCGACCGGCTGCGCAAACTGTCGGCGCCACCACTCCCCGATCAACCCGGCGACGAGCGTCTTGCCTGCGCCGGTCGGCAGCTCAAGCGCGACGTCGGCGGTTTCGAGGTGATGTTGATGCCACGTTCGCAGCACGTCGGCCTGATGGGCCCACAGCGCACGGGGAGCTTCGTTCGCACGCGGGAGCGACCGGTACAGTTGCTCAGGGTCGTGGGCGTTCGGCTGATTTCTGTTCGGAGACTTGAACGCCACGTCGACAGTCTGTCACCCGATGCCGCTCCCGAGCGTCCGCGCCTGACCAGACGTGTGCCCGTCGTACGTCTGCGTGCCGGCTCGTCTGGCTCGTGGCGGTTTCCACGTGCTCGTCTTCGGCACCACTGGCGCATCGTGCAGCGGCCGGAATGTCGCGGCGAGATCGCTCCGCTCGCAGGTCCATTTTCGGTGTTGTGAGATAGGTCGCGCTACGCGAGACGGATGCGCCCGGCCCTGAACCAGTGGACCAGGAGTGACGCCTGTTGGACGATCATCTCGGCGCCAGTAGCGGAGACCTGGATCGGCTTCGTCTCGTCGCCGTGGCGGTAGTGGCCCTTCCAGACCATCTCCATCATCGCGATGATCTTCTCCACGTCCTCGTCAGCCTCGGAGTCGGTCGTCCACTTCGACGGCTTGTTCTTCAAGTCAGCGATCATCGTCCCAAGGGTCGCGCTCGCGTTCTTGGGGCTGATCGTCGGCTTCGCCGAAGCTTCGATCGCAGCGACAGCCTCGACGCACGCACCGTTCGGGTCCGGCTTGCGGGCAAACGCCTTCGACCACGCGCGACGGAGATGCTCCGCCGCTCGATCGGTCGCGGCCGTCGCCGACTCGACGAGCGACGTCAGCTCCGCGGGTTGCCGCTCCTGCAGCTCGTAGCGACCATCGCCGTCCTTCCCGATCGTGTAGGCACTCCTGGCCTCGATGAGTTCCGATTCCAGCTGGGCCACGAGATGTGGACCCGAATACGTGTCGTTCGTGACAGCTGTCCCGAGCACGAAGTCGACCGCGTCGAGCAACACGTCTCGGTGCTGTTGAAACATCCTTCCCGCATCGAATGCGCTCTCCGGGAGGTAGATGTCGTTCATTCGGGCGAAAGCCGCGTGAAGCTCGCGCTTGGGCACCGACGCTCCGAAGACGTCGGAGTCGTACATCAGCCCGTTGACGAACGGAACGAGCGAGGACAACAGGCCCTCGGGGACACCCTTGCGCAGAACGAAGAAGTCCTTGATCGACTGGTCGCTCTTGCGCTTGGAGAATGGAGGCCGCACCATGACCGCCAGGGTACCGATGGCGATCACCCCCTCCGGGGAGTGCTGCCGCAAGCCTCGGGAATCGGCCCTGAGAGAAGAGATCTTGTTGAGAAGGGGCGTGTTCGATCGCTCCGCAGAGCTCCTCACCTTCGCCCCTTGCTGCAGGTCGCGCAACAGACCAGCGCACAAGCGGTACAAGGCGGACACCCCGATTCGAGTCGAATCCGTTCTGAGCGGCGAACGTCAGGGCGTCCCGCCATGTCGGAAGGTCCACCAAACCACCCGCGTCAGAGTCCATTGGCGAGTCACGTCAACATCCACGGCTGCGAACTTCGCGCTCGTGGCAGTTCGGGGCGCAGAGGCGTGAGCCATCCGGTCGCTCTCTCCACTCGCCGGGCCCGAGGTCCTCGTGGCACGCCGCGCAGACAGCCCTCTCAACGATTGGGATCGCACTGCCGTTTCCGGGAGCCTGAGCCGGGTCGCTTGCCGGCGAAGGTCGATCGCGACGGGCCTTCGGGAGTTGGGCCTTGGCGGCCTCCAGGGTCGCTATGTCGAGCGCCGGGTGCTCGGCGTCAGGCACGGGGTCGGACGTGAGGGGGCAGGTGAAGACGCTGACGTTCCCCTGCTGGACGAGTTGGACGAGGTCGGGCTCTTCCCAATGGCGGACGGCACTGAGGTGGATCGGCGGGAGAGTGCTGTGGAGGAGGACCGCTTCGCCGGGGAACATCTCGCGCAGCGTGTGTGCCGGGGCGAACTCGTCGCGTTGGGTCGACTCCGAGACGCTCCGCCGCCCGCCTTGGCGGTTCCCCCACACGCTCGGGATGTCGTGGCTCGACCCGCGCCGGATCACCTCTTCGTGACCGAGCATCGTGGTCAGGTACTTGAGCGTGGTGAGATCGTCGATGCCGGCGAAGAAGCACTTCGTGCGGTGGCCGGACAGGACGGCATCGGCAAGGCTGTCGTAGCGGTGGTTGATCTGGGCGAGGTTCTGCCAGCAGGTCACGAAGAAGGCTCCGAGTGCAGCGATGGTCGAGACCTCGGTGGGAAGCCAGCCGATCTGGAGGTGGGCGGCTTCGTCGATCACGATCAGCAGCGGCTTCTCGAGCGGCCGCTTGGCGATGTCCCACGCATGGATCGTGTCCTTCAGGTCGGCGAGGACGCCGCCGAGCACGGGTGACAGTCGCTCGAACTCGGCGGTCGGCGCCGACAGGTACAGGGTGTTCGAACGACCATCCTCACCATCCATCAACCACTCGAGATCGAGGTAGCGCGGTCGATGCGAAAACGTCGGGCCACCGGAGTAGAAGGCGTGCGGGCTCGATGAGGCTGAGTGGGCGACGGCGGGTTCGAGCCATGGCTTCAAGGCCAGCACGGCGGTCGAGTAGACGCTGGATCGGATCTTGTCGTCCTCCCGGCCGACGCCGGTGAAGGTCGTCGCGGCATGCCGACCGAGGAGTTGGATCTCGATGTTGTCCCGGTTGTCGCACGCTCTCGTGATGATGTCATTGATCGTCGGGTCGGTCGCCCCGGCGAGTGTTCGCACCCAGGCTGCGAGTTGCTCCATACCGATCGGCTTCATCGGCTTACCGTCGGCGTCGGAGAGGAGTCGCGAGAGACCGGCGACGCACAT
The DNA here is from genome assembly GCA_002698945.1 of Acidimicrobiaceae bacterium. Lineage (GTDB taxonomy): Bacteria > Actinomycetota > Acidimicrobiia > Acidimicrobiales > Ilumatobacteraceae > Ilumatobacter. Next base: position 14,074 of record NZZV01000197.1, on the reverse strand, counting down.
GAACGCTCCGAGCAGTCCTTCGCCGTGTTCGGCCCAGTACTCCGCGTTGGTGACGCCACCCTTCGGGATGGCCTGTGCAAGCGCGCGGCCGGTCCGGAGGGCGCCGGACGAGGTGACGGTTGCTTCGAGCGGTGACCAGCGTGCGGTGGGAAGGCCGGTGACGCCACCCGGATCGAACACGGCGATGTCGCCTTTGCTGGCACGCGCAGCGACGGTCGTGTCGTAGAGGTCGCGCTTCACCGATACGGCAACGACGGGTCCGTCCCAGGTGGCGATCGCGGACGTCGCGAGCGCGGTCTTGCCCGATCCGGTCGGTCCGATCAGTGCAACCGACCCGCGGTTGCCTTGTCGTCGCCGATGCCGCCCGGCGAGGGGGTGGCGCTTGCGGTCCTCGGTGGCGAGCAGCGGGCCGCGTCCAGCCATACGCCCGAGCAGCATCCGGCCGGTCGGTGGGACGACCGACTCGACGACGAGTGGAGCGACATCACGAGGACGGGCTTGATGGGCATCGGTTGGTTGCCCAAAGCGTGTGCGGCCGCCGTCCCGTGCGAGACGACGCCACACCCACCACAGTCCGCCACCGACTCCACCGAGTGCCACCGTCGCGACCGCGGTGCACGCCCAGTAGACCGGCGCGCTCGGCAGGCGCGCCGCATGGTCGCCCCACGCCCGCTCGGGTCGGACACCGGACGCAAGCCCCACCGCGGCGCGGAGCCAGTCGCCGAGCCCGCCATGCACGGAACCACCTGTGAAGACGACGGAGAGTCGAGCGCCCAACCACGTCGCGAAGCCGACACCGATGACCGCAGCTCCGCACGCGACGACCGCAGCCTCGAAGCCGTCACCGGTTCCCGTGCGACGGGTCGCCATCGTCAACCGAGTGGCTCCCGTCGGAGGACCGCGGCTGCGGCGTCGACGATGTCAGGAGCGTCGAGCTGGCTCAGGCGGACTTCGTCCACGGTCCCCTGCGCGTCGTGCTCGGCGTACATCGGGTGCTCGAAGGGGCCCACAACAACGAGGGCGCAGTGACTGACGCGGCGGACCCAGCCCCACCACCGGTCGAAGCGTGTCGTGCCGGCTCGGTCGACTGCGCCGACGCCGAACTCGACGATGTCACCGATCGAGGTGGTCGCTGGGATCAGCCAGCCGCGTTCTCCGGTCTGCCACTCGAGTGCTCCCCACCCGTCGGTGCTGTGTGCGTCACGCCAGAGCGTGACGACCCATGCCCAGTTCTCGACGTCGCTCGCCTGCCGCGGCTCGAGGTCGGGTGTTTCGAGGAGGTATCCGCCGGCGTGACGGAACACGAACTCGGTGGCGCTCATCGTCCGGCTCCTGCGGTCTGCTTGGCGGCACGGTGGGCCGGTTCGTTGTCGGAGGGCTGGTCGAGGAATGCGACGTCCGTCGCTCGGACGTACCAACGGTCCGCTCGTTCGTCGTCCTTGGTGATCCACTGATCGTGGCGGAGGCTGCCGGTCACGCCGACGTGACGTCCGGTCGTGAGGTGCTGGGCGCAGCGACCGGCGAGATGCCCCCATGTTTGGACGGTGAGGTAGAGGCGTGGACGGCCGTCGACGGCGAGGCGGAACTCGCAGACGACGCCCTTGCTGGTCTCGCGGCGAATCGGATCGTCGGCGAGGCGACCAGTGACGGTCAGGACGTTCATGGCGTCTCCCTTCCGGGTGAGCGGGTGAACGGAGAGCTGTCGCGGTCTGCTCTCGAACCGTCAGCTCCGAGTGTACCGATGGGGTGTTGCGTCGGCGCCCGCATCACAGCTCGACCTCGTGCAGCGGCCGCCGTTCGACTGGGTCGTCATCGACCAGTGCACCGTCGCGCTCCGGCCGGTCGGGAGCAGGAATGTGATCAGGCCACGTTGGGCAACGGCTCGCCCAATCATTGAGGTCGAGTCCGTCGGGTGGTGTGACGACCCCAGCGTCGTGACCGCATTCGTCGAGCAGTGGGATCAGTGCGTCGGCGACACGCCGTCCGGCGGCGTCGGGATCGCAGACCAGCACCAGTTGTGTTCCCATGTTGCCGGCATGGTTCGCCAGGCGAGCGGCGACCGACTCATCGGGGGTCTGCGCTCCCAGGAGACCGACTGCCTGGAAACCGGCCTGCGCAGCGATGAGCGCGTCGGGCATCCCCTCGCACACGAGCGTGACATCCGGACGAGTGGTGTTGGCCGTGATGGGGAACCCGAGTCGCGGGTGCGGCGCGAGCGCCGCGGCCGGGTTGTCGTACTTCCGACCGGCCGCGTCGGGGTCGAGGTAGCGGGCCTGCACGTAGGTGAGTGCGCCACCCGGCCCGTACACCGGGAACGTCGCTGCGACCTCGGCGCCATAGGGAAGGCCACGGGCGCGGCGCATCATCGTGCGGCCGGGGTCGACCCCGATCAGATTGGCGGTGATCGTCGCGTCGGTGATCCCACGCGCATGCAGCCACTCGCGCAGGGGGCGCCCTGCGGAAGCACCGAGGACGCGGTGGCAGGCTTGGACGTAGCGGGCGACGAGCGGATCCATCACCTTCGCCGCCGCGGGCGCTCTCGACTGTCGCGGGCGCGCCGGTGGGAGTGGTCGATCAGGGTGCATGCCGGCCCGGTTGGCGAGCCAGTCGATCGCCTCGGCTCTATCCCGTCCCGTGGTGGCGACGACGAGATCGATGGCGTCTCCGCGATGGTCGCCGGACCAACAGCGCCAACGTTCGTGTCCCGTGCGATCGCGGAACATCGTGACGGAAGCTCGATGGTCCTCGTGATACGGCATCGGGCAGTGCCACTTGCGGCCCCGGCCCATCGAACCAGCCGCAGGCTCCGCGAGCTCGTCGAGCAACGCAGAGAGGTCCGTGCGCTCGAGCACTTGGTCGATTGGCCAACGGGCCCTACCCGGCGCGGTCATCAACCCCTCGCATCTGATGATCGGTTGTAGGAACTTCCTGGAATCGCGAACGGTCCGGAGTTCCAACGTGGGCATGCGGGTCAGTCGCCGTGCCGGTTGACCGACTTGGCCTGAACCTTGACAACTGGTCGGGATTCCTGAAGGGTTGCCGGGTATCGAGGTGATTCGCTCGACCGGCTGAACAGGAGGAGACGCTATGGCGTTGGCTGTGGTCCGCTCCTTGGACGCCCCGAAGGCGCTTGTCGCGCCTGGTGAGGTTGAGGATTTCGAGCAGGAACTGGTCGATCAGTATCTGCTTGCGACGGTGGGTGCAGGTTCGGGTGACTCGACGGTGGTGGAGGACCGAGGTGCGATCTTCGAGTTCATCCGGTTCCTGGGGCGACCGGTGTGGACGGCGCAGCCGGCCGACGCTGATCGGTTCTTGGTCCATCAACGCAAGGAGTTGCATCGGGCCCGGTTGACGGTGCAGCACAAGGCGTGGTCGCTGGCGCGGTTCTACTCGTTCCTCGTTGCCCGCTACTCCGGTGACATCGAACGTTTGACCGGCCACGTGGTGATCCAGATCATCGACGAGTTCAACCGGCCGACCAAAGCCGACTACAGCAACGTGCGGGTACCGCCGTCGATTGAGGAGATCGATGTGTTGTTCGCAGCGTGGCGTGAGTGGTTGCCCGAGGCGCGCAAGTTCTTGCCGGCGACACGGGATTACATGGCGGCGTCGTTGTGGCGCCGGTGCGGTCTGCGGATCCAGGAGACCTACATGCTCGACATCCGTGACTGGCGACGTGATTTGGGCGAGTTCGGCAAGATCCATGTCCGGTTCGGCAAAGGCAGCCGAGGCCGCGGACCCAAGAGTCGACTGGTGCCGGCGATCAACGGCGCGGCGGATCTGATGGATTGGTGGTTGGGCGACATTCGCCACCAGTTCGACGACGCCTATGAGGACCCGAACGCTCCGCTGTTCCCGAGTGAACGGCGAGACAAGCTGACCGGTGCGTGCAGCCGGATCGGTGACCAGGCGCTGCGTGACGGACTCGCCGCAGCGGTTGGTCGTTGGTTGCCGGCGTGGTCCGACGGTCGGTTGACGCCGCACACGCTGCGCCACTTCTGCGCGTCGTCGCTCTACCAGCGCGGCGTCGACCTCAAAGCAATCCAGGAACTGCTCGGCCACGAGTGGTTGTCGACCACGACCCGCTACATCCATGTGCACGGCGATCACATCGAACGCGCCTGGACCGAAGCGAACCAGCGGATTGCCGACCGCCTCGACCCGAACCGGGACAACGAACAGGAGTGAACTGATGCGTTGGAATCTGAGACTGACCGCTGCCGAACAGGGCATCTGGAAATCGACCGAGATGCGACGCCGGCTCGCGGACGCCGGCTTGGAGATCTCGGCCGGGAAGATGTCGTCGTTGTGGGCGGGAACGCCAACCACGATCCGGCTCGAGGACCTCGACGTGATCTGCTCGGTCCTCGATTGCGACCCGGACCAGTTGTTGATCCGCGAGCCGGACAAGGTCGAGGCCCGCAAACCGCGCAAGAAGCGCGCCGCTGGTGCGACGGTCACGCCGAGGTTGGGGAAGAACCGAACGCTGCCGCCGGGGTGAGCTGGCAGAGCTTCTGCGCCACATGCGGCGAGTGGCCCGTCGCGTTCACCACGGTGAAGTTCTGCTTCGGGTGTTGGCCCGGCGGATCCGCCGTTCCGCCACCTTGTCTCGAGTGCGGATCGACGACGGACTACTTCACCAACGGGCTGTGCGGTCGCTGCCACCGGATGGGCCATGTCACGATCGACACCTGTCCGGACTGCTTCGCGTGGGGTGCGTCCAAGCATCGAGCCTGGCGATGCACCGCGTGCAACGGCTGGCGAGAAAAGCGCAAGCTCGGAGTCTGCTCGTGCTGCAGCCGCGAAGTCCCCATCAACATCTACGGCGCCTGCCGGCTCTGCACCAAGCAACGCACCCGGGTCCTGGCGACGAAGCCGCCGTTGCCGCTCCCCGATCTGATCGCCGCGAACCGGAACCGACAACAGCTGTGGTTCGCCGATATGGGCAAAGCCGCCTCGGCGCGACGCCCGAAGTCGCCGCCACCACCGGTCGCGGTCGGGACTCTCGCCCGGTTCCCGGTCACGCACCTGCAATTGCCGCTGTTCCGTTTCGAACGTGACCTCAGCGTCGCCCGCCGGGTCGGTCACCTCGATCCCCGCGACGCGAACCTGGCGTTGCTGTTGGATCAACACGTCGACGAGTTCGGCCGAGCTCACGGCTAGGACCGCCGCAAGATCGTCACCGTCCAACACGGCGTGCACATCCTGCTCGGCCAGCAAGAAACGATCGGCGCACCAATTCGCTGCAGCGACATCGACGCGATCGCCAAACTCAAGGTGTCGACCGTCGCGCTGACCGACGCCCTCGACGCCGCTGGCATGCTCGACGACGACCGACCACCATCGATCGTTGGCTGGTTCGACACCAAGATCAACGGCCTGCCCGAAACCATCGCCGCCGAACTCGGCGTGTGGTTCGACGTCATGCGCCACGGCAGCACCACCCCGCCTCGCAGCAAGCCGCGCAGCGATCTCACCATTGGTCAACAGCTCCGATCGGCGATGCCCGCCGTCGAAACCTGGGCCACCAGGCACACCTCGCTGCGCGAGGTCACCCGCGACGACATCTACACCGCGCTGCCGGCGAGCGGATGGCAGCGCACCCACATGCTCCAAGGACTCCGCTCGATCTTCCGGACCCTCAAGGGCCGCAAGGTCGTGTTCACCAACCCCACCACCCACATCCGCCAACCCCACACCAACCACCCGATCCCCGCCCCCGTTGGTCTCGCCACCATCCGCAACCTGCTCGACTCGCCGAACACCGCCCGGGCACTCACCGCAGCGCTGCTCTGCTACCACGCCATCCGCGTCAAGGACCTGCGCCACATCGGACTCACCGACATCTACGACCGGCGCCTCCACCTCGGCGACCAGACCATCGTGCTGGCCGACGCCGTCATCGAACGCCTCGACACCTACCTCTTCCACCGGCACTACACCTGGCCGAACACCGCCAACGAGCACCTGTTCATCAACATCCGCAGCGCCCACCACACACGCCCGGTCGACAGCTCCTGGCACACCCGGTTGCTCGGCACACCCGCCCAACAGATCCGCCAAGACCGCATCCTCGACGAAGCGTTCGCGACCGGCGGCGACCTCCGACAGATCAGCGACCTGTTCGGCCTCTCCGTCGCCCAAGCCAACATCTACGCCAACCACGCACACCACGCCGCTCTCAGCGACCAAGCCGGGCACGACTGACCCACGACGCATCGGCCCGGACCAATACATCGGCGCAGGCCGATACAATCCGCCGGCATGAGCGCCACGATTCAACACGCTGCACCCATCGCGACCGCAGCGAAACTGTTCTGCGGGTTCGGCGACCCGACACGCCTCGCGATCATCACCACACTCGCCGACGGTGAACAACGCGTGAGCGACATCGTGACCGCGCTGAACGGCTCCCAGGGCAACATCTCCGGTCACCTCAAGTGCCTCAGAGAATGCGGACTCGTGACCGATCGGCGCGTCGGCCGCGAGGTCCACTACCGCATTGCCCACGACGAAGTCATCGACGTGGTCCGCTCGGCCGAACGACTCCTCGCAGTCACCGGCGAACACATCGATCTCTGCCCGAACTACACCACCAACCCCAACGCGTGAGCAGCCGATGACCGTCAGCCGTTTCCACGTCGCCGGCATGGACTGCGCCGCCGAAGAACAACTCGTGCGCATGGCACTGTCCGACATCGACCAGATCAACCGCATCGAAGTCGACCTCGACCAACGTGACGTGCTGATCGACCACACGACCGACACCGACACCATCGACACCGCACTCCAAACCCTCAACCTTGGCGCCGAGTTCGTCGACGACACCAGCGAGATCGGGCCCGCCCCCGACACCCGACGCGAACGCAACGCGCTGATCGTTGCGTTCGTGATCAACGCCGGCTTCTTCGTCGGCGAACTCACCGTCGGCTTGATCAGCCGCTCCATGGGACTCATCGCCGACGCACTCGACATGGGCGCCGACGCCAGCGTGTACGCGCTCAGCCTCGCCGCCGTCGGGACCGCTGCCGCACGCAAGAAACAACTCGCACGCACGAGCGGATACCTCCAGATCGGCCTCGCCGCGCTCGGTCTCGCCGAGGTCCTACGACGATTCTTCGCCGACAACGAACTCCCGGACCCGACCTCGATGATCGTCATGTCCGTGCTCGCGCTCGCCGGCAACATCATCACACTGCTCATGCTGCATCGCGTCCGGTCCGGCGAAGCACACCTACAAGCCAGCTGGATCTTCACCGCCAACGACATCAAGGTCAACGGACTCGTCATCGCTGCAGCGATCGGCGTCACACTCACCGACTCCGGCATCCCCGACCTCATCGCCGGCGCCGTGATCTTCGCCGTCGTCGCCAACGGCGCCCGACGCATCCTCAAGATCAGCCGATGAACCCGACCCGACGTCGCACCATGCTCGCCTGGATCGCCGCGCTCATCACGATCGATCTCGCCACCAAGATCTGGGCCACCGCCACACTCGACGACGCACCCACCACGCTTCCCGGACCCATCGACCTGCAACTCAGCTACAACAGCGGCACCGCATTCGGGCTGTTCACCAACATCCCACCCCTGCTGATCACCGCCGCAACCCTCACGATCGCGCTCGCAATCCTCCGAGCCGCATGGAACAACCGGACACCCACCGGGCCCGCCACGCTCATCATCGCCGGAGCGCTCGCGAACACCATCGATCGGCTCGAAGCCGGCTCCGTGGTCGACATGCTGCACACCGGCTGGTGGCCCACCTTCAACATCGCCGACATCTACATCACCACCGGCATCGCTTGGTGGGCAATCACCGCCACGACCGCCGACCATTCGATCTCGCCGACCATCGAAGCAACCAGCGCCACACAGCAACCCCAGACCTGACACGGCACACTCATCCGCTACGGTGACCCCCAGTTCACCAACCCCGGACCAGTCAGCCAGACCAGACCGACAAGCACCCCGGAGTTCGGCCCCTACGACCCCGGTCATGGCTTCATCCCCTGGTCTGTCCCTGATCGCAGTCGTTCCCGCAGGTGGGATTTCCGACTTCCGTCGCCCCGATCTCACCGTCGACGACGAAGAAGGCATCGCATCGGGCACGCGACATCCCTGACGGCGTGCGTCGTCCGAAGCGGCTCGGACGGCGTCAGGTCGGGCCGAGGTTGCCGCCGACCGGGAAGGTGAGCGTGCTGCCGGACAGCACCGACTGGCTGGCCTGGTTGTGCACCACTGCGACGACGGACAACCCGGCGTCGAACAGCGCGATCAACGTCGAGTTGATGCGATCGTCGATCGGCGCGACGACGAGGTCGCCCGATCGCGTCACCTCGCTCAGCCAGGTGGCCGCGTCGTCGCTCGACCCGGCGTCACGCACTTCCTCCACGAGCTCGACGCCCGCGGCCTCGATCTCACGGCGGCCCGCCGGTCCGACGATCGTTTCGACGTCGCGGTCGGCCGCCTTCACCGCCAGTTGCAGCGCGGCGTTGAGTGTCGGCACTCTCCCGGGCAAGAGATCGAACCGACGGGCGACGACGACGATGCGCTCGATCGGATCCGGGCGGATCCCGGCGACCACCGTCGGAATCGCGGACGCCGCCACGATCTCCGAGTAGCCGGCACCCAGGAGCCAGGACCGGACACCGCCGAGATCCGGCCACGGCAGGTAGAGCAGGGACGAGCGAGACTCGATCGACGCACGATGGATCCCCGTCGCCACCGAGCGGTCGATCCGCAGCGCCGTGTCGACGTCACCACCGAGGCGACGGAGGACGTCGTCGGTCGCGCGGCACGTCGCGCGTCCGTCCTCGAGTTCCGCGACATCCGTGGACGTGATGACGACGAGTGGTTGCAGCACGCCGCCGCTGGCTCGAGCCAGCCGTCCGGCGAACCGGAAGTGGGACGACAGATCGGTCGGTTCGTGCCCGATCGGGATCATGATCGCCTCGCCGATCGCTCGGGTGTCGGCCTCCGGAGGCTCCACACGCGGGCCGAACCGTTCACTACCGATCGACGTCACGATCAAGCTGACCGACACGACGACCATCACGGCGTTGACGACGTCGTCGCCGTAGAGGCCGGCTTCGAGTCCGACGATCGTGGCGGCGAGCGTGGCGGCGGCTGGGCGACCGACACGCTGAACATCAAGCCGACCTCGGCCGGGGCCAGACGGAACATCCGCCCGGTGATCAGCGCCGCGATCGTCTTGCCGGCGATCAGTGCACCGACGAAGAAGAGCGCGAGTCGGATGGTCGCCCACTCGAACATCAGCTGGGGATCGAACAGCAGGCCGACGGACACGAGGAACGCAGGGATGAAGAACGCGTTGCCGAAGAACTCGGTCACCGCCATCAGCGGACTGGCGTTCGGCACCAGGCGGTTGAGCCCGACCCCGGCGAAGAAGGCACCGATCAGTGCCTCGATGCCGACGACCTCCGCCACGAGAGCGGACGACGTCATCCCGACGAGCACGAGGACGAACCGCAGCGTCCGCTCCTGGCCGAGCCCGGCGAAGAACCACCGGGCGACCAAGGGCACGACGAGGAACGAGTAGGCCGCCAGGACGACGAAGCCGCCCCCGAGGTTGAACATCAGCCGTGCCCCGCCCACGTCGCCGGTCTCCTTGCCGATGATGATCGCGAGGATCACGAGCGACACCGTGTCGGTGATCGAACTCGCCCCCACGATCGCGGCGACGGCGCGGTTCTTGGTCAGCCCGTATTTCGCGATGACCGGGTACGCGATCAGGGTGAACGAGGCCCAGAACGACCCGATGAGGATCGATGGCGTCAGGTCGATACCGGCGGCCAACGCCGCGAGCGTGCCGAGCACCAGCGGGAACACCGATGTGAGCGCGCCGAACCCGGCGGAGATCCGCCAGTGCTTGGCGAACGAGTCGAGATCCAGCTGGAGGCCCGACAGGAAGATCAGGTACAGCACACCGATGTCGCCGATCGAGCGCAGCGTGGCGAACGTCGGGAACAGATCGAGCACGTTGGGCCCGACCACGGCGCCGAACACCAGCAACCCCAGCAGGCCGGGGAGCCGGAGCCGTGCCGCGACGAGCGGGCCGAAGACGATGATCAGGCCGACCACCGTGAAACCGAAAGCAGGCTCGGCCTGCAACTCAGTCCATGTCATCGGCAGAATCTACGCACCGCCGCGACGCTGGTGCGCCATCCTGCCATGCCCACCGAAGAACCTCGAAACTCGTATTGACGTACGTCGATGCGTCTGTCATATTGACATGGTTCGATACGACAAGGGAGAGGACCCGAACATGTACGCGTACTGGCTCGAAACCATGGCCAACGACCGAATCGACACCCTTCGGCGAGAAGCGACAGAGCGTCGGATGGTCGCGGAGAGCACGCCCGCCACCGAACCCATCCGATCCCGGCTGTACCGTCGGCTCGCCCCACTCCTCAGGTCCGCACCGACCATGTCACCCCGACCGCGAGCCTGCGTCTGCTGAACGCCGAAAGCCGTCGTGACGGCGATGGCGATCGCCACGAGCACATCCGCGCACCGGCGGGTCAGGGCCGCCCGCGGAGACCCGGGCGGTCAGAGCAGGTCGGAACCGGATTCGCCGCGGTCGACAGGCGCCCCGAACTCTTCGTCCGGGTCGGTGCGGCGGACCATCCACCATGCCGCGAGCACCAGGACGCCGATCAGACCGATGATCGCGGCGATGGCCACGTCGCCACCATCGAGGTCGGGATCGGCACCGATGACCGCGAATGTTTCGGTCGTCTCGCTGTCGGTCGTCTCCGGGCCGCTTGCATCGGGGTCGGTCGCGGTCGACGACGTGGTGGAACCGAGCGGGCCGGTCGGATCGGTCGGCGCCGACGTGGGCGGCGCCTCGGACTCGACGACGGTGTCCGGACCGGATGCCGCGACGGGTGCGACGGGTGCGACGGCAAGGGCCGTGAGCGATGCGGCGCACGCCACGGCGAGGAGGACGATCGCACGGATCGTCGCACGGAACACAGGGACCGGGTTGCGATGGACTCCCGTCACGTTGCTCGACCTCCATCGTCGCCGGGAGCGCCCGAACCGGGTCGGTCCGCTGCGGCGGCCGACTGGGCTGCCACCCAGTTCGTGGCGTCGTCGTACGCCTGTCTCGACGACTCACCGAGGAACCGAGTGCTGCGGTACACGTCGTGTTCGGCGATCGACTCGGCCGCACCCGTCACCCGGAGCTGCCGGATGACACGGGTGTTGTCGGTCACGATGACCAGCTTGCTGCCGACGCTCTGCAGCGACGCGGCGTAGGCCTTGAGCATGTCGAGCAACGTCGCGCCGGCGTCGTCCGCGCCCCGCACCCGCAAGATGACGACCGATCGACGCGACTCGGGCGTCACGGTCGGCATCTGCTCACGCAGCTTGGAGGCGGTCGCGAAGAAGAGTGAGCCGTACGGGTGCAGTACGACCACGCTGTCGGCGGGCACGACAGCTGGGGGGTCGACCTCCTCGATCCGGCCGTCGTCATGGAAGACGACCTGCTTGGTGACCAGCCGACTCGACTGTTGGACGACGAACAGGATCACCGAGATCCCGACCCCGACGAGCACCGAGAACTGGAGCGGGATCACCAGCGTCAGCACGAACGTGATCGACATCGCCGTCAGCGGGACCGCGCCGGTCTTGAAGACCGAGATGATCTTGTGGACCCGGACCGTTCCGATGCCCACCACGATCAGGAGCCCGGCCAGCGACGGCATGGCGATCTGTTCGATCACACCGCCGAAGACGATGATGACGACGGCCATCACGGCTGCGGAGACGAACGCAGCCTGTCGGGTTCGGGCGCCGGCGGCCACCATCAGCGAACTCGCCGACATCGATCCGCCCACCGGCATGCCCTGGAACAATCCGGCGGCGACGTTCCCGGCCCCCTGGGCGACGAAGTCCTGCGACTCGTTCGTCGGTGATCCGTCCTCGTTCGGGAACCCGGCCGACACCCCGGCACCCTGGATCAGCCCGACGAACGCCAACGAGATCGCCGGCACGATGAGCGCGGGCACATCGGCGAGCACCGGCAGCGTGGGGGCCGGGAGACCCCCCGGCACGGTCGCGATGTCGGCCACCAGCGCGATGTCGCGGTCGAACGCCGCGAACACCGCCGCCACAGCGGACCCGGCGAACACGGCCACGACGAGACCGAGCGCACCCAGCACGGTCCGCTGCAGGAGCAAGATCAGCGCGATCGTCACGACGCCGACGGTGACGGTGGCGATCTCGACCTGCCAGAAGTGCAGGACCAGATCGAGTGCACGAGTCACCCGGTTCGAGCCCGACGAGGTGTAGCCGGTGAAGTCGTCGAGCTGTCCGAGCACGATGTTGACCCCGACGGCGCTGATGAAACCCGTCATGACCGAGTTCGAGACGAAACGGAGGAAGGTGCCGAGGCGGAGCAGTCCGGCGAGGATCATCACGACGCCGGTCAGGATCGACAGGGTGTAGAGCGCCCGGATCGGATCGTCGCGACTCGCGAGGTCGACGTCGGCGATGATGATCGCCATCGCGCCGGTGCCCTGGACCGCCATGAAGGCGGTGCTCGTGAACAGCGCCGCGCCGGCCATGCCGAACATGTAGGCGTACAGCCCGGCGACGGGGTTGACGCCGGCCAGGAGCCCGCTCGCCAGTCCGTCGGGCACGCTCTCGACGCCGAGCACCAGCCCGCTCATGGCGTCGTCGCGCGCTGTTCGACGGGAGAACAACGACCGCGGCGATTGGATCGGAAAGCGCATCAGGGCGACCCGGAGCACCGCATCACAGGACGGTAACACGCCCTCTGCGACGCTCCGAGTCGATCAGCGCAGTCGTGACAGGTCCCGACGGACCGTCGGAACGGCTGACGTGCCGATGAGGGATGACGCCTCGGAATAAACCACCGCCGTTCGACCTTCCACCTCCCGATGGACGAGCGTGACCACACACGCCCGGTCCCCGACTCGGCCGACGTCGTGATCGTCGGTGCCGGGCTCGCCGGACTCGCGGCCGCGACCACCCTCCAACGTGCCGGGCGCGAGGTCGTCGTTCTCGAGGCATCCGACGGCGTCGGCGGACGCGTTCGCACCGACCTCGTCGACGGCTACCGACTCGACCGCGGCTTCCAGGTGCTGCTCACCGCCTACCCCGAGCTCGACCGTCAGTTCGACGTCGATGCACTCGACCTCCGTTCGTTCGAGCCGGGCGCGATGGTGTGGGACGGTTCGTCGACGCACCTGATCGGCGACCCGCTCCGACGACCGGCCACGACCGCTCGCACTGCGCTCGCTCCGATCGGCACGATCGCCGACAAGCTGCGCATCCTGCGGCAGCGGGTCCGGCTCACCCGCACGTCGGCGCCCGACCTGCTCCGCCAGGACGACATCAGCACGCTCGACGCACTGCGCGCCGACGGGTTCGGCGACCGCATCATCGAGCGGTTCTACCGTCCTCTCGTCGGCGGCATCCAGCTCGACCCCACGCTGGCGACCAGCCGTCGGATGTTCGACGTGATCTTGCAGAGCCTCCTTCGCGGCGACGCCGCCGTGCCGGCGCACGGCATGGGCACCATCCCCGACCAACTCGCTCACCACCTGACACCCGGAACGATCCATCTCGACTCGAAGGTCGCCGCGGTCTCGCCGACCGGCGTCACGCTCGCCGACGGTCGTTCGGTCGCTGCCCGCCGGACTGTCGTGGCCGCCGAGGGACCGGCAGCAGCCGCACTGCTCGGCTTACCCGACGTGGCATCGAATCCGGCGACCTGCGTGTGGTTCGCCGCCGAACGTCCGCCCGTCGACAGCCGCTACATCGTGCTCGACGGCACCGGCGTCGGCCCGGCACTCAACGTCGCGGTGATGAGCAACGTGGCGCCCGACTACGCGCCGTCGGGCCACGCCCTCATCGCCGCAGCCTGCCCCGGGGTGGTCGCTCCCGACGTCGAACCGGACGTCCGCGCCCAGATTCGTCGGATGTGGGGTCCGGCAGTCGATGAGTGGCGACACCTCCGGACCGACACCATCGCCCACGGCCAGCCGCGCCAGCACCCACCGTTCCACCCCAAACAGCGAGT
>NZZV01000196.1 GCA_002698945.1 Acidimicrobiaceae bacterium | reverse complement strand
GTGGCGCGCTCGACGTCCACGCCGCCTGGACGGCGGCACTGCGGTCCGAACGCGAATGGCCGACGGTGGCACGACGACATCTCGAGGTCTACGAGGAGGTTCGACATGGCACGAGTGCTGATGCTCGGCGCGTTCGGGCAGCGTAACGTCGGCGACGAGGCGCTCTGTAGCGCACTGTGCGCTGCACTCGGCGATCACCAGGTGGTGATCGCCGGGTCCGATCCGTCCGCCATCGCCCGCGCCCACGGACGAGCGGCGATCGCGTCGACACCTCGACGCGTCGCCCGGGAGATCGAAGCCGCCGACCTCGTCGTCGTCGGTGGAGGCACCGTCTTCAAGTCGCTGCACCCCACCAGCGGACGCCACCCGCTGGCGCTCCTGGCCAACACGTTCGGTCTCGTTCGGTGGGCGCGACATCGCAACACCCCGGTCGCGTTCGTCGGCGTCGGCGCCGACGAACTCCGGGGAGTCGCATCTCGTCGACTCGCCCGATCGATCGTTCCCGACGCGTCGCTCCTCGTGCTCCGCGACGAGGAGTCCGCGGCCGTGCTGTCGTCGGCCGGCGTCACCCCGCCGTTCTGGATCGGTGCCGATCCGGCGTGGCACCTGTTCCGAGACGGTCGACGACCCCGACGCTCCCGGGGGCCGCGTCCCGATCGCCTCGACCGGTCGACCCGACCATCGGCGACCGTCGCGCTCAGCCACCTCGCCGGCTTCGACGCCGATCCCGCTCGACTCGGACGGGCGCTCGCCGGACTCGCCGACGACGGGTGGCGAATCGCGCTCCAGCCCTGGCAGGACGGTCCCGGCGACCTCGATCTCGCCGAACGGCTTCGTCGGTTCGTCCCGTCGGCGACGGTCGACGCGGCGCCCACCGACCTGGAGTCGGCGGCCCGGCGTTTCACGGAGGACGACCTCGTCATCGCGATGCGGTTCCACGCCGTCGTCGCCGCCGGGGCGGCCGGCACCCGAACCGTCGCGGTGGCCCACGAACCGAAACTCGCGGGCCTTGCGCGTCGACTCGACCAGATCGCCGTGCCCCCTCACGCGTCGGACGCCGTCCTCCGCGCGGCGCTCGACTGGGCGTGCGATCATCCAGCGCCCGCCGACCGAGCAGTCACGAGCGAGATCGACCGCGCCGCCCACACCATCCGGCTGATGTTGTTGCTGGCCGAATCGGGTCGCCTCGATCATCCCGATCGGTTGCCTGCCCTCGCACTGTCGGACGGGGGTGGCACCTGGTGAGCGCGACCGCGACCCTCTCGGAAACCACGCATCGTCTCCGTTCCCGGGTTCGGGCGGGCGGCGGTCAGGCGCAGATCGCGACCGTCGGCGCCCAGTTCCTCGCCGGGGTCGGCAACCTGCTCGTCTCGTTGATCGCCGCCCGGCTCCTCGCCCCCGGCGCCTACGCCGACGTCGTCACATTCCTCGCGCTCTACCTCGCCGTGCACGTGCCGGCGGCCGCGCTCACCGCCTCGGGCGCCGTCGACGCCGGGCAGGCCGATCGGCTCCGGCGTACGGCGGTGCCGATCGGCGCCGCGGCCGCAGTCGTGCTGGCGCTCCTCAGCCCCTTCGTGTCGACGATGGTCGGACTGCCGGTCGGGCTCGTCGTGATCCTGGCAGCCGCGCTCCCCGGTGCAGCCGGCCTCGGAGCGGCCCGGGGGCGTGCCTATGCCCACCACGACGTCCGCACGATCGCGGCGAGCCTCGTGGCCGAACCGGTGGCCCGAGCCGGTGTCGGCGTCGTGCTGATGCTCCGTTTCGGCGCCACCGGTGCAGCGCTCGCCGCCGTGCTCGGTGGCTACGTCGCCTGGTTCATCTGCAGCTCGTACGGTCTCGCGTCCGGTCTCGCGTCCGACGCCGGGCCGAGCACGAGGCCCGTCGCCGTCACCGACCCGACGCGACGTCGCGTCGCACGCGGCGTCGCAGCGTCCTTCGTCGGGCTCGCCGTGCTCCAGATCACCGACCTCGTGATCGCCAACGCCCGGCTCACCGACCTCGATGCCGCTCGGTTCGGCGCACTCTCGACGATCGGCGGTGCGGCCGTGTTCGCCACCGCGACGGTCCCGCTCGTCCTCCTCCCGGAGTCCGCTCGCGGCAACGAACCCGCCCGTCGACTGGCCACGTCCATCGCGCTCGGCATCGGACTGTGCATCGCCGTGACAGGAGCCGTGTTCGCCCGCCCGATCCTGTCGATCGCAGCCGGCGACGACCTCGCGGACGCATCACGCTGGCTCGGGGTGTACCTCCTCGCCATGGCGGCCATCGGTGTGGCGCGTGTCCAGGTCGCGACCAAGTGGACCGCCGGCGACGGACGTTTCGCCGGCTTCGCGCTCGGCACCGCAGTGGTCGCACTGCCGGTGTTGCAGATCCTGCTCGGTGACTCGGTCGCCGACGTCGTCATCGTCACGATCGCCGTGGCACTGGCGCTCAGCCTCGTGCTCACGTTCGCCCCACCGCCCCCTCTCGACGGCACCGCAACAGCCGCGTCGCCGACCAGCCTCACGGGCCGCCTCCTCGGCACCGAACGCCACGCCGGGCACCGGACGTTCGGCGTCCGCACCGAGACGCTCGCCCTCGTCGGTCTCTGCACGGTCGCCGCCGCCCTCCGGCTGCTGACCACTCGCGGACTCTGGGTGGACGAGGCGATCAGCGTCCGACAGGCGCAGATGCCGTTCGGTGCCATGCTCGCCGACCTCCGCCTGACCGACGTGCATCCGCCCCTCCACCACGCGGCGTTGTGGGTCACGGTGCGGATGTTCGGAACGAGCGAGTTCGCCGTCCGGCTGCCCTCGCTGCTCGCCGGCGTCGCACTCGTGCCCGTGTTGCTGTGGACCGGACGCATCATCTACGACCGACGCACCGGTTGGCTGGCCGCCGGGCTGGCGACCATCGCACCATTCCTCGTGTGGTACTCGCAGGAAGCGCGGATGTACACGATGTTCATGCTGTTCGCGACGGTGGCGGTCGGCGCCCAGGTCCGGGCGATCCGTCGCGGCCACCGAGCCGACTGGTTGCTGTACGCCGCGAGCTCGGCCGCCCTGCTCTGGACGCAGTACTTCGCACTCCTCCCGATCCTGGTGCAACAGGTCGCCTTCGCGATCGTCGCCGTACAGCGAGGTCGGCGGGGTCACGGTCGACGGTTCACCGTCGACTGGATCGCATCTGCCGGGATCGTCGTGGCGTTGGCGCTCCCGGTCCTGCCGATCCTGCACGACGAGTTCGTCGCATACACCGGTCGGAGTTCGGGCCTGGTACCCGGTCAGGCCGGAGCGGCCACCTCGGCGATCGGTGGCGCGATCTCGATCTACGCCGTCGGTGCCAATCTCATCTGGGGTGTGTGGGGCTATCACGCCGATGGGACCATGGTGCAACTGACGGCGTTCTGGCCCCTGCTGATGCTCGCAGCGCTCGCGCTTCTCGGTCGCGGCCGCTCACGACCCACCATGCTCCTCTCGGCACTCGTCGTCGTGCCGCTGGCCGCGCTCTTCGTCGTGGGCGCGCAGAAGCGCGATCTGTTCGAGCTCCGCTACTTCTCCGGCGCCGTCCCGATCGCCGTCCTCCTCCTCGCCCGATTCGCCACGGTGATCGCCCGCGCGCGCCGGACGTTGATCGCCGGCTCGATGCTCCTGGCGTCGACGTTGGCGGTGGGGCTGGTCGACCAGCAGCTCAACGGTGCCAACCCTCGCCTGTACGACTTCGAGGGAGCCTTGGCCGAGGTCGACCGGATCGACGGCACCGACGACGCCGTGCTGCTCTACGAGCCCACTTACCTCGGCGACGTGATCGACTACTACGCGCCCGATCTCGACACCCGTCCGCTCGGGGCGCCGGTGCCGGCCGACGCGTCGACGGTCTGGGTCCTGGCTGCGGAGAACGTCCTCGACGAGGAGGTGGCCTCCGGCCGCGTCGGTGCCGTGCTCGCCGAGCTGGAACGCGAGCGCGGCGACGCCACGGTCCGGCGCCGGCCGAACGTCCGATTCTGGGAGCTGCCATGACACTGACCGAACGACACCCTGCCGCCGGCGAGCGAGTCGAGACACGATCGTTCGTGACGCCCGACGACACGCTGGCCGACGACGCTCGGCTCGCCACCCCCCGCTGGGATCCGGCACCACCGGCCCGGCGGTCGCGTCACCGTGCCAGGCTGATCGCATTGGTCGGTCTGATCACCGTCACGGCGTATCTGATCTGGCTGCTCCGTCCGTCACGAGTGGGCAACCCGTGGCTCTTCGGGGTGCTCGTGACCGCCGAGCTGTTCAACGTCGCCCAGGCGCTCGGGTTCTGGTGGACGTGCGCCTTCGCGCCCGACCGAGGCGCGGCCGATCCGCACCGCGACCCCGCTCCCGACGTCGCAGACCTGGCCGACGTCGCGGTCGACGTGTTCATCCCGACCTACGACGAGCCGGTCGATGTCGTCGCGCCCACCGTCGCTGCCGCGGTGGCCCTCCGAGGGGCCGACGTTCGCGTCGCGCTCCTCGACGACGGCGACCGGAGCGAGATGCGAGCGCTGGCCGAGCGGTACGGGGCCCGATACATCCGACGCGACGAGCACACCGGCGCCAAGGCCGGCAACATCAACCACGCCCTCGGAGCGACGTCGGCTCCGTATGTGCTGGTGCTCGACTGCGACCACGTGCCCCTGCCCGACTTCCTCGTCCGGACGCTGCCGCTGTTCGGCGACGCGTCGGACACCTACGATCTCCACACCGGTCGGGCTCGCCATGGTGTCGCCTACGTCCAGACACCGCAGTACTACGCGAATGCGGAGAGCAACCGCGTCGCCGAGGCCTCGTGGAGCCAGCAGTCACTCTTCTTCGGCGCGATCGCCCGCGGGAAGGACGCACGCGGCGCGATGTTCTGTTGTGGGACCAACGTCGTGTTCCGTCGCACAGCTCTCGACGACATCGGAGGCTTCCCCGAAGGCTCCGTCACCGAGGACTTCGAACTGTCGATCGCACTCCACGAACGCGGCTGGACCTCGGCGTACGCGCCCGAGGTTCTCGCGAGCGGGCTCGGTCCCGAGGACGTCGCCTCCTACGTCGGCCAGCAGCACCGCTGGGCACGCGGGTGCGTGGGTGCGCTGCCGAGGATCGCCCGAGCCGCGCTCCCGGCCCGCATCAAGTTGCAGTACTTGCTGTCGGCGTCGTACTTCCTGACCGGCTGGACGGTGCTCGTCTACCTGTCGATGCCGGTGTTCCGGATCCTGACCGGTGCCCAGCCGATCGCCGGATCGGGCGCCGACGACTTCCTCGTCGCGTTCGCTCCGTACTTCGGGTTGGCCGTCCTCGCCGTGGCGACGATCGGTGGTGGCGCCTACACCTACTCGGCCTACGCCCTGGCGACGACATCGTTCTGGGTCCACATCCACGCCAGCACCAAGGCACTGTTCCGTCGACCGAGCCGCTTCGTCGTCACCCCGAAGACCGCCTCGTCGGATCGGCAGTGGCGAGCGGTGGGACCTCCGCTCGTCGCCATCGGCATCCTGACCCTGGCGATCCTCGTCGGCCTCCTGCGCGATCGCGACGCGGCGACGCTGAACAACGTGGCGTTCGCGATGCTGCACGTCGTCGTCCTGTGCCATGGCATGGCCGCTGCGCTCGTGCCCGGAACGGCGGCGATCACGCCGCCGCACGTCGAGGACCCCGCCGAACCTGCGCTCCAGTCCCGCGAGTCCTGCGGCGGTTGACCCGATGCGCCCCCTCGTCAGCGCGCTCCTCGCCCTCACCCTCGCGTTCACGATCGCGCCGGCAACCGAGTCGGGCGGGGAGCGACACTCCGCCGCCGGCCGAACCGCCGTCGCGGCCCCGTCGATCCCGTCGACCCCGTCGGACGCCGCTGCGGCGATCGACGCGAGCCGAGACTTCCTGACGTCGTACGTCCTCGACGACGGACGGGTCGTCCGGTGGGATCAGGGCGGCGACACCGTGAGCGAAGGCCAGGGCTACGCGATGTTGATCGCCGCCGCGATCGGCGACGAGGTCACCTTCGACCGGGTGTGGCGCTGGACCGAGCGAGAACTGCTCCGCGACGACGGTCTGTTCGCCTGGCACTGGAACGACGGCGCCGTGGTCGATGAACAGTCCGCCTCCGATGCCGACCTGTTCATCGCCGCGGCGCTGTCGCTCGCCGGCCGGAAGTTCGCCGAGCCCCGCTACACGGATGCCGCGCTGCGTACCAGCGATGCGCTCCTCGAACTCGCCACGGCGGAGATCGGGGGACGGCGCGTGCTCACCGCCGGCCCGTGGGCGGTCGACGACGGGGTCGTGAATCCGAGCTACTGGGCGGTGCCGCTGATGTCGCGACTGTGGTGGGACGGTGCCTGGGGGTGGGCCTCGGTGGCGGCAAACGCACGCGAATCCCTCGAGCAACTGACCTCCCAGGCACCCCATCTCCCGCCGGACTGGGCGGTCGCCGACGAGTCCGCCGATGGGGAGCTGACCGTCGACGCCATCGGACTGCCACCGGTCCACGGTTGGGAAGCGGTGCGGGTTCCGATCCAGGCGGCCGTCGACTGCGCTGCGGACGGCAAACGGATCGCCGCTCGCCTGTGGCCGTTCCATCTGTCACGAGACATCCGGGCGGCGGCGGTCGTCGGCCTCGACGGCACCGTCGTCGACGCGGCCTCGCACCCGATCGCCACCGTCGCAGCGGCCGCCGCAGCGTCGGCTGCGGGATCCGAGGCGTCGGCTCGCGTCCTGCTCGACCGAGCGGCCGCACAGGACGCCGAGCAGCCCAGCTACTACGGCTCCGCCTGGATCGCACTCGGACGCCTGTGGCTCACCACCCCGCTGCTGGGCGGTTGCGCACAACCCTGACCACCCACACCCTGACCACCCACACCCCTGACCAGCGAGGTTGATTCTCGACTCCGGTGATCCACAATGTGTCGATGCCGGCCCCGGGACGACGCTGATGGATCCGCAACCGTGGGTGCTGGTGGCGGGCGTGCTCCTGCTCGTCGGCGTGCTCGCCAGCAAGCCGTCGTCGCGCTACGGCGTGCCCGGGCTCCTGCTGTTCCTCGGGCTGGGCATGCTCGCGGGGTCGGACGGCATCGGCGGCATCGAGTTCGACGACGTCGAGCTGGCGAGGTCGTTCGGCATCGTGGCCCTCGCCTTCATCCTCTTCAGTGGCGGGCTGAGCACGAAGTACGTCGACATCCGGCGCGTCCTCGCGCCCGGCCTGACGCTCGCCACCGTCGGAGTGGCCGTGACCGCACTCGCACTCGGTGGGCTGTCGTCCTGGCTCCTCGACATCAGCCTGCAGGAGGGGTTTCTGTTGGGTGCGGTCGTCGCCTCGACCGACGCTGCGGCGGTGTTCGCGATCCTCCGCTCGCGGGGCATCGCGATGGAACAACGGTTGGGTTCGATGCTCGAGCTGGAGTCCGGCAGCAACGACCCGGCCGCCGTGTTCCTCACCCTCGCGATGATCGACGTGATCGAGGGCGACGCCGGTGCCGGGGGCATCGTGGCATCGTTCTTCCTCCAGATGTCGATCGGCCTGGTCGCCGGCTACGTGCTGGCTCGGATCGCGAGCTGGACGATCAACCGCGTCGCGCTCGACTTCGACGGCCTCTACCCGGTCCTCACGTTCGCGTTCGTGTTGATCGTGCTCGAGGGCGTCACGCAACTCGGCGGGAGCGGGTTCTTGGCGCTCTACGTCGCCGGCGTCACGCTCGGCAACCGCAGCTTCGTGCACAAGCGGAGCCTGACCCGCTTCCACGACGCGGTCGCCTGGCTGATGCAGATCGGCATGTTCGTCATGCTCGGCCTGCTGGTGTTCCCCAGCGACTTCCCCGATGTCGTCTGGCCGGCGCTGGCCGTCACGGCACTGCTGATGTTCGTCGCCAGACCACTGGCCGCGTTCGCCACCCTCCTCCCCTACCGGCTGCCGGCGCGCCAGATCGCGTTCGTGTCATGGGTCGGGCTGCGCGGCGCGACACCGATCATCTTGGCGACGTTCCCGGTCGCTGCCGGTCTCGAGAACTCGTCGGTGTTGTTCAACGTCGTGTTCTTCGTCGTGCTGACCTCGGTGCTGATCCAGGGCACGACCATCTCGACCACCGCCAAGTGGCTGAAGCTGGGTGGCGATCCGCCACCACCTCGCGAGATCAGCTTCGACTCGGTCATCACCGGCGACGACGGGCCCCAGCTGCACGAGGTGACGGTGCCTCCGGCGTCGCCCGCCGCCGGACGAGCGCTGCTCGAACTCGGCCTCCCGGCAGGTGTGTTGGTCGTCCTGGTGCGTCGCGACGACCGCTCGTTCATGCCGCAGGGAGGCACGGTCCTCGAGGTGGACGACGACGTGCTGATCGTCGCGGAGGAGGAACACCGTCGACGGCTCGCCGAGCTGTTCGACGCCCCGCTGGTCGACCTCGAAGTCCACGACGTCGTCGAAACCGTCGAACCGGGCGAACCGGACGAACCCGAAGGTCGTGCGGGCACGCAGGGGTCGTGAACGACGTCCGGCGCTATCCCGCCCGGCGTGCGAGGAGGACGGCAACGTCGCCGCCCGAGTCGGTCCAGAACTGCTCGACGGCGATGCCCGCATCGTCGAGCTCACCGGCGATCTGTTCGCGGGTGAACTTGGTCGAGATCTCGACCTTGAGTTCCTCCCCGTCACCGAACTCGACCTCGAGATCGGCGCCGATGATCGACACGTGCTGGTCGCGCAGCGACCGCAGTCGGAGATCGACACGAGTGTGGATCGGGTCCCACAACCCGACGTGCTCGAACCCACTCGGGTCGAAGTCGGCGGCCAGCTCACCGTTGAGCACGTCGAGCAGGTTGATCGTGAACCGGGCGGTGATGCCGGCGGCGTCGTTGTAGGCGGCCATCAGCCGATCGACCGGTTTCACCAGATCGACGCCGAGCAGGAACCAGGCCTCGTCGGTCATCCAGTCGGCGACCTCGTCGAAGAACCGCGCCCGTTCGCTCGGGTAGAAGTTCCCGATCGTGGAGCCGAGGAACGCGAGCACCGGCACGCCGTCGTTCGGGACGTCGCCCAAGTGCTCGTGGAAGTCGCCCACCACGCCGTGCACGTGCAGACCGGGGTGGCGGTCGGCCAGGACCGACGCTGCGTACCGCAGGGTCTGCTCGCTGACGTCGAACGGCACGAAGCGCCGGAGTCGGCCGGTCGCTTCGAACGCGTCGAGGAGCGCTCGGGTCTTGTCGGAGGTGCCCGAGCCGAGTTCGACCAGCGTGTCGGCGCCCGTGCGTCGTGCGATCTCACCGGCCCGGGCGAGCAGGATCTCTCGTTCCGCTTCGGTCGGGTAGTACTCCGGGAGGCGGGTGATCTGGTCGAACAGCTCGCTGCCGCGGTCGTCGTAGAGCCATCGCGGGGTGAGCTGTTTGGGGGCCGAGGTGAGTCCGGATCGGACCTCGTCGACGAGGGCGCGCATGCGCCAGTCGTCGTGCAGGTGGACGTCGAAGGTGGGCGGGACGGCGTGGCCGGTGGGTGGATTCATCAGTGACTCCGTGATGTCGGGTTCGTCGTTCAGTCGTGGCTCTCGTCGGCGGCGAGGCGGACGCCCGACACCATCCAGCGATTGCGGGCCGGGAAGAAGTTGCGGTACGTCGTCCGGGCGTGTCCGGGTGGCGTGTACGAACAGCTGCCACGCAACACCATCTGGCCCGACATGAACTTGCCGTTGTACTCGCCGACGGCGCCGGGCGCCGGCCGGAAGCGCGGGTACGGCAGATAGGCCGACGACGTCCACTGCCAGCACTCGCCGAACAGCTGGGCGACGGTGCCGTCCGCGGCGGTCGCAGGACGGGGCTGGAGTCGCTCGATGTCGAACGACCGGCAGCCCTCCGGCGGCGTGCCGTGACGGGTGGCGGCGTACTCCCACTCGAACTCGGTGGGCAGACGTGCACCGGCCCATCGGGCGTAGGCATCCGCCTCGTAGTGGCTGACGTGACACACCGGCTCGCCGTCGATGATCTCGCGCGGCCCGCCCAGCGTGTGGACGATCCAGGTGTCGCCCTCGGCCTCCCAGTACAGCGGAGCCCTCCATCCCTGGTCGCCCACGATGTGCCAGCCGTCGGAGAGCCACAGCTCGTGACGCTCGTACCCGCCGTCGTCGATGAACGCCGCCCACTCGCCGGCGGTGACGAGCCGATCGGCGAATCGGAACGGTTCGAGATACGTCGTGTGCCGTGGCCCCTCGTTGTCGAAGTGGAACGAGTCGCCCGGGTGGCCGACCTCGACCGGCCCGCCCGGGTCGCAGACGGTCCACGTCATCGGGCTCGTGATCGGTGTCGGCTCGCCCGGCTCGACGACGTCGGATCGGTACACCGCCCCCTGCGGATCGATCGACAACACGTGTTTGATGTCCATGAGCAGCAGCTCTTGGTGCTGCTGCTCGTGGTGGAGGCCGAGCTCGACGAGTGCCAACAGTTCGGGGTCGACGCTGCGGCCGTCGACCAGATCGTCGAGCAACCCCTCCATCGCCGCGTCGACGGACGCCCGGTACTTGCCGACCTCGTTGGCACCCGGCCGGCCGAGCAGCCCACGCCGGGCGCGGCTGAACTTGGGGCCGACGCCGTCGTAGTAGCTGTTGAACAGCATCCGATAGGCGTCGTCGTACGCGGTGTAGCCGTCGGCGAAACGATCGAGAACGAACGTCTCGAAGAACCAGGTGACGTGGGCGCGATGCCATTTGGTCGGACTGACATCCGGCATCTACTGGATCGTCTGGTCCTCGGGCGAGAGCGGGGCGGCGAGCTGCTCGGTGAGCCCCCGCGTCGCCGCGAACCGGTCGCGTGCTGCCTCGACTGTCAGCATGACGGTGCCAACCCCCTCGGAGTTCGGGCTGTTCCCTCGACGGCTTCCTCGTGGCGAGAGTTCATCTCATGGTGATACCACGGCAACCCGGGCGTCAACCGTCGGGCCCGTCACTCGTGCGGGTGAACTCCCTGTGGGTGATCGCCGTGTGGGTGAGGGCGGAGCGCCACGATGCGTTCGAAGATCCACTCGAACTCGAGCACACCGTGCTGGTGTTCGTCGCCGGCCGGCCGGTTGACGAGCTGCGACCCCTGGATCAGACGCCAGCCGGCGGCCAACACGTCGACGCCGCGCCGGTACTCGAGTTCCGTGAGGTCGGCGAGCGGATCGTTGCCGTCGAAGAAGCTCCAGCCGACGATCCGGCCGTGCAGGCTCGACTCGTCGGTCCACACGAACAGCAGCTGCTGACGCTCGGTCTCGGGATTCACGACGCCACCATCACGAGACCACCCATCACGACACCACCGCGCCCAGCCCGGCACGCCGTTCCAGCCGCGAGTGGTACCAGTCGAGGTCGAAGTGCGCGTCGCCGGTCAGGTAGCGCCAGAGCTCGGCTCGGGCGATCAGCTCGAGTCGGTGGTCCTGTTCGCCCATCCAATCCTCGCGGTGCCGCAACGTCATCCCGATCCGGGTCGGGTCGAACGTGGCGAAGATGTGGTCGTTGGCGGCGCTCGTGCGGTCGGGCAGGTCGTCCGCGGCCCAGCGACGCACCTGCGGTCGCGTCGGGTTCAGGCGGATCTTGTACATCAACCGGTCGGCCGAACCCGGGTTCTCCATGCCGCGGTGCCAGAGACCGTGGTGGAAGACCAGGATCGAGCCGGCAGGTCCGCTCCAGCGCCGTTCGCCCCGCAGGTGCCGGTAGCGGCCGACCTGGGTCTCGTGCACGCGTCGCAGATGGGTGCCGGGCACGAAGCCGGTACCCCCGCCGTCGGGCGACACCGCGTGCGGGAAGTAGAAGATCTGGATGTCGAACGCCGTGTTCGGATCGATCACGGCGTCGGCGTGGAGGGGCTGGAACCCCGGATCGCCGGCCGGCTTGAAATGGACGAAGTCGTGGTCGAACACCGCCTCGGGCCCGACCAGGCTGTCGACGATCCGCCTGACCGACGGGTGGCGCAACACGGCGCCGACGGCCGACGGGTCCGGGTAGATGTCCGACCACGGGTCGCCCGAAGCCGGGGCGAACGGCCGGGCAGGGCTGCCCCACGTCGCCATGATCGAGTGCAGCTCGTCGGTCGCAGCGGCGTTGAGTTCGTCGGGGATGACCCCGGGGAACTCGAGGAAGCCACGCGCGACGAACGTCGCCATCTCGTCGGTCGTCAACAACTCGTCCATGTCCGTCCCCCCGAACGTCCCACTCGTTCCTGCCGATCGTAGGCGGCGCCGAGTCGCGACCGCTCAGCCGGCGGCGTCGAGCAATGTCTGGAGGCGCCGACCCGGCGCCGGCCGCGCGCCGGTGTGCTGGATGACCCAGGCCGACACCCGGTTCGCGAAGCGCGCCGCGTCGATCGGGTCGTCGCCGCCGATCATCCGGGCGAGGAACGCCCCGGCGAACGAGTCGCCGGCGCCGGTGGCGTCGACGACACTCGGCGCGGTGGCGGGTGGGACGTGGACGGACCCGCCGTCGCGGTGCACGAGTGCGCCGTCGGCGTCGAGCTTCAGCACGACCATTGCGCCGCGATAGCGGTCGGACAGCGCCATCGCGATCGCCTCGGGTTCGGTCTCGCCGGTGAGCGCGTGGCCCTCCTCCTTGTTGGGGAGGAACACGTCGACGCCGAGGTCGGTGGTGACCGAGAGGAAGTGGTCGACGCCCATCTCCCCGATCATCTGGAACGATCCCGGGTCGAGCGAGACGGTGGCACCGTGGTCGCGTGCGATCGTCGCCGCCGCCCTGGCCGCCGTCCGGGGCGGATCGGTGAAGAACGACCAGGCCGTCAGGTGCAGGTGCCGGGCCGACGCGATCGTGGCACGCGGGAGCTCGCTCGGCAGGAGGAAGAAGTCGGCCCCGTGGCCCGACACCATCGACCGCTCGCCGGTGTGGTCGACGAACACGGCGACCGAGCCGGTCAGGTTGGCGTCGGACTCGACGAGGTCGTGGGAGACGCCCTCCTGTTCGAGATCCTCGACGGCGAGTTGCCCCATCCGGTCACGACCGATCTTGCCGACGAAGTGGGTGGGTCGACCACAGCGCGCCGCCCACACCGCCACGTTCGCTCCGCTCCCGCCGGGGAGCAGTGCCACCTCGCCGAAGGTGTCGCCGCCCCGCATCAACTCGGTGTTCGTGCGGATCAGCACATCCCACGCGAAGTCGCCCAACACACACAGCTCGGCCGTCACCCCCGCCAACGTACCCAACCGGCAGCGAGTAGATTCGACCGCCGTGTCAGAACGTCCCGCAGTTCCGTTCCCCGAAGGCTTCGTCTGGGGTGCCGCCACCGCCAGCTACCAGATCGAAGGCGCCGCCACCGATGACGGCCGTGGCCCGAGCGTCTGGGATGACTTCTCCCATACCCCCGGCAAGGTCGCCAACGGTCACACCGGCGACGTCGCCTGCGACCACTACCACCGCGTCGAGAGCGACGTGAAGATGATGGCCGAGATGGGGTTGCAGACCTACCGGTTCTCGATCTCGTGGTCGCGTGTCCTCCCCGAGGGGCGCGGCAAGGTGAACGACGCCGGACTCGCCTTCTACTCCAAGCTCGTCGATCTGCTGCTCGATCACGGCATCACCCCGAACGCGACACTGTTCCACTGGGATCTGCCGTCGGGCCTCGAGGCGATCGACGGA
This sequence comes from Acidimicrobiaceae bacterium, assembly GCA_002698945.1. Lineage (GTDB taxonomy): Bacteria > Actinomycetota > Acidimicrobiia > Acidimicrobiales > Ilumatobacteraceae > Ilumatobacter. Next base: position 33,252 of record NZZV01000196.1, on the reverse strand, counting down.
TTCCGCAACCGCGACACCGCCAGCCACTTCGCCGACTACGCCGCCGTGATGGCACGCGAACTCGGCGACCGGGTGAACATGTGGGCGACGTTCAACGAGCCCTGGTGCCACGCCTACCTCGGTCACGCGGCCGGCGTGCACGCTCCCGGCAAGCGCGATCCGCTGGCGGCGATCACGGTCGCGCACCACGAGCAGCTCGCCCACGGTCTCGGCGTGCAGGCGATGCGCGCCGAACGCGGCGGGCTGCAACTCGGCACGGTGATCAACCCGTCGAACGTGCGGCGCGAGGGTTCACCCGACGCCGACGACGACGAGATGCGCAAGATCGACGGCATCCACAACCGCTGGTGGTTCGACTCGATCCTGAAGGGTGAGTACCCGGCGGATCTGCTCGACGACCTCGGTCCGCTCGCCGACTCGATCCGGTCCGGCGACACGGCCGAGATCGCCCAGCCGCTCGACTGGATGGGGATCAACTACTACTACGACATCCTCGTGCGGGGCGTCCGTTCCGACGAGTCGTCGGTGAACCGGATGCTCGCCTACCCGACCGTGCAGAACACGACCGAGAGCGACCGACGCGCGGTCCACACCGACATGGGATGGCCGATCACACCGGAGGGGTTCACCGAGCTGCTCGTGCGGCTCCACACCGACTACGACCACCTGCCGCCGCTCTACATCACCGAGAACGGGTGCGCCTACGACGACCCGATCATCGACGGCCGGATCGCCGACCGCCGCCGGATCGAGTACCTCGACCTGCACCTGCGGGCGCTCAAGGACGCGATCGATCAGGGCGTCGACGTGCGCGGCTACTACCAGTGGTCGCTGATGGACAACTTCGAGTGGGCCCTCGGATACGACAAGCGCTTCGGTCTCGTCCACGTCGACTTCGACACCCTCGAGCGCACCCCACGCGACAGCGCCGCCTGGTACCGAGACGTCATCAAGGCCAACGAGGTCCCCGCCGTCGGCTGACCAGAAGACGTCACCAGAAGGGGTCAGCCGACCTCGAGCAGGTCGACGACGAAGATCAGGGTTTCGTTGGGGGCGATCACGCCGCCGGCACCCTGCGGGCCGTAGCCGAGGTCGGGTGGGATGTGCAGGGTGCGGCGGCCGCCGACCTTCATGCCCTGGACGCCCTGGTCCCAACCCTGGATGACGTAGCCCTGACCGAGCGGGAAGCGGAACGGTTCCATCCGATTCCACGAGGCGTCGAACTCCTCGCCGGTCGACCATGACACGCCGACGTAGTGCACGGTGACCTGCTGCCCGGCGGCGGCTTCGTCGCCGGAGCCCTCGACGTCGTCGCTGATGACGAGGTCGGACGGCGGGGCGGTGTCGGGCACGGTCACGTCGGGCTTGCGCATGACGGCCACGGTACCGGCTCGGCGCGCCGGCCCCGTCAGGCGTCCGCGGCCAGTCGTCTGCGGTCAGTCGTCGATCGTGGCTTCGATGATGCGCCGCAGCTCCGGCCAGGCGGCGGCGAAGCCGGCGTGGAGCGGCCGCTGTTCGACCTCGTCGGGCGTGTCCCATGCGACGGCGTCGGTCTCGAAGTTGATCGACGCGCCGAACTCACCGGGCACCTCGACGACGAACGTCGTGTACGCCCAGTCGACGGCCGGTGCGAACACGGTCTGGCCGAGCACACGGTGCCCGCCGGGGATCGCCCCGACCTCTTCCGAGGCCTCGCGCAACGCGCCGTCGAGCGGGGTCTCCCCCTGGTCGAGCGCACCGCCGGCACACGACCACGTACCCCCCTCGTGCGCGAACTGCGACCGCTTCTGCAGCATCACCCGCGGACCGTCGGGGAAGCGGACGACGAACACGACGCCGGCTGCCCCGTACACGCCCCAGCGGACGTGACCGTCGGAGCACATGAGGAAACCGTCACCCGTTCGTCGCACCCGGCCAGCCTAGGTGGCCGCGCCGGGGCTGCCCGGGGCTCAGATCTCCCAGAGTTGGCGAGCGGCGTCGACGGTGCGGCGGCCGATCTCACCGTTGGTGACCGGTTCGGGCCGGTAGGTCTGACCGGCGAGGGCGCTCAGGGTGGCGCCGGTGCTGTACGTCAGGGCTTCGAGGCTGTACCCGCCCTCGAGGACGACGAGCAGTCGGCGGGCCGGCACGAGCGACTGCAGGCGAAGCGCCAGGTCGGCGTAGTCGGCCGAGGTCAGCGACAACCCGGCGAGCGGATCGTCCCGGTGGGCGTCGAACCCGGCCGAGATGATGAGCCAGGTCGGGGCGAACCGCTCCACGAGCGGGATCACGACGTCGTCGAACGCCGCCCGGAAGGTGTCGCCGGCGGTACCGGCGGGGAACGGCAGGTTGACGTTCGTGCCGACGCCGGCGTCCTTGCCGGTCTCCCGCAGATGGCCGGTGCCGGGATAGAGCGGCGACTCGTGCGTCGAGACGTAGAGCACGTTCGGGTCGTCGTAGAAGATGTCCTGGGTGCCGTTGCCGTGATGGACGTCCCAGTCGACGATCGCGACCCGCTCCCCCTGGGCGATCAGCTTGGCGGCGCCGACGGCGGCGTTGTTGAACAGGCAGAACCCCATCGCCCGGTCGGGGACCGCGTGGTGGCCGGGCGGACGGCCGGCAGCGAAGGCGACGTCGCACTCGTCGCGCTGCAACGCGTCGATCGCGCCGAGTACGGCACCGGCGCTGCGGCGGGCGGTGAGCCACGATCCGGGCGTCGCCGTCGTGTCGGCATCGAGGTTGCCGCCACCGTTCGCGCAGAACGCTTCGATCGCGTCGATGTAGGTGCGGGCGTGCACGCGGGCGAGGTCGTCGACGGCAGCGAGATCGGGAATCCGCCACTCGACGGCGTCGTCGAGTTCGGCTTCGTGGATCCCTGCGAGCGACGCGTCGAGGCGGGACTTGTTCTCCGGATGCCACGCAGGCGTGTCGTGTCCGTCCTGATCCGGGTCGCTGAACACGGCAATCGGAGCCCTCACGGCTCCAGCCTGCCACCGATTCCGCCGGACTGCGACGTCGAAGGCCGTGCAGGCAGCTCACGCAAACGTTTCGGTCGGGGCCGCCGACCGCACTACGGTCACGCACGTGACGGCATCCGCGGTGTCCACGGCCACCGAACCCAGGAGGACCACATGGGACGGCTCGACGAGCTCGACCTCTCATCGCGACTGAGTCGTCAGGAGTACGACGACCGCCTGTACACCGCCCAGCGCCGCCTGCTCGAGCTTCGTCTCGAACTCGCCGGGCTGCTCGGCGACCCGGAACTCGGACCCGGCGTCCTCGTGGTGATGGAAGGCTCCGACGCCGGCGGCAAGGGCGGCGCGATCAAGCGCATCGTCGAGCCGCTCGATCCGCGCCACTACCGCGTGTCGGCGTTCGCCAAGCCGACGTTCGATGAGAAGCGCAAGCACTTCCTCTGGCGCTTCTGGAAAGAGGTGCCGGGGCTGGGTGGGTTCGCGCTGTTCGATCGCAGCTGGTACGGCCGAGTACTCGTCGAGCGGGTCGAGGACTACGCGACGAAGGAGCAGTGGACCCGCGCCTACGACGAGATCGTCCAGTTCGAACGCAACCTCGTGCTCGAGGGCGTGCTGATCGTGAAGTTCTGGCTCCAGGTCAGCCCCGACGAGCAGCTCAAGCGGTTCGAGAAGCGTCAGGGCGACCCGCTCCGGCAGTGGAAGCTCACCGACGAGGACTGGCGGAACCGCGACAAGATCGGCCAGTACACCGAGGCGGTCGAGGACATGTTCGACCGCACCGACCACGATCTCGCGCCCTGGCACATCGTGTCGGGCGAACAGAAGCGCTGGGCGCGTGTGCAGGTGCTCGAGACGCTGATCCAGCGCATCGAGCAGGGTATGGCGGGCTACGAGAAGCCGATCCCCGACGACGACAGCTTCATCTGACGCCAGCGCAGGACGGTGCTCGACGTGCCGTCGGCCCCGTACCATGCGTCGAAACCCTCGTCGTCCACCCGCGCCGTGGCGGTGCCCTCGACCTGTGACGCCGTCACGAACTCGACCTCGCCGACGCCGACGCGGCCGAAGCCGTTCGACTGGAGCAGCTCGTCGGCGAGCGCCCACTGGGCAGCGTTGTTGAGGTGACCGAACACGTCGACGTCGGTGACACGGAACGAGAACGGCACCTCGACCGCACCGTCGGTCGGCAGCTGGTCGAGCTGGAACTTGGCCGACACCTTGCGTCCCGCCGCCGCCTCGCCGTAGGCGGCGACGAACTCGTCACCGAGGCGGGTGGGTCGACCGGTCTCGACGTCGATCTGGACCCACAGGCTGACGCCGTCGATCTCGGCACCATCCTCACCGCGGATCACCGTGCGGCGTTCGGCCCAACTCGGACCGCTCCCGGTGCAATAGGTGGTGAGCTCGACCCGCTCGTTCAGCACGGCGGGCTGCGTCACCCGGATCAGCGAACGGCGGACGACCCACCCCATCGCCGTGGTGAGTCCGGCGTCGATCGCGTCGTCGGTGGCGACGTCTTGCAGGTAGCGCGCGATCGCGTCGAGGCGCGCATCGCCGTCGCGGTCGACGTCACCGAGCCGGACCGTCCGGTCGGCCGCGTAGGTCCGACCGGACGCCGGTGGCGGCAGCAGTTCGGTGGCCGGTAGTTCACTCACGACGTGCTCGCGTCATCTCGCAACATCGTCACCGAGTGTTCCCCGTCGGTGTCGACGATCGCGAATCCGTGGCGCTCGTACAGTCGTATCGCCGGGTTGCGCCGGTCGCAGCTCAAACTGCACCGCTCGACACGGCTCCACAGGGATGCCAGCAACGCATCGCCGATCCCTCGCCCGCGATGCGCAGCCACCACGGCGACGGTCAGCTCGGGCGTCGTGTCGTCGACGAAGCCGTAGCCGTGGAGCCGACGGACCCACGCCGCCCCGACCGGCGCGTCGTCGATCGTGGCAACGACCCCGACGTCGCCTGACCGGGTACCGAAGTCGGCGTGGTAGTCCACGATGCCCGGCGCGTCGACGATGTCGGCCGGGAACGGTGCCGCGCCCGGTGGCACGAACAACGCCTCGTACAGCATCGTCGTGACGAACGCCTGGTCGCCGGCGGTTGCCTCCCGAAGCGTCGCTCCTGCCCTCACCCCGCCGAATCTAGGTCGCGGGAGCCCAGGCGACGACGAGGGCGCGGGCTCCGGCTCGGAGCCGTTCGACGAACGCCTCGTGCCGGTGGGCGTCGTCGTGGTGTTCCTCCAGGTCGAGCCAGTTGCAGATGCCGTCGTGGAGGTACGCCACGAGCGTCGCCGATCCCCACCGCAGGGTGGACGGGTCGACGATGTAGCGCTCGATGATCGACTGGGCGAACTCGGCCGCGACCAGCCGGAACAGCTCGGCGTCGGCGGCGAACTCGGGTTCGTGGCGGGCGTGCCGCCACAGCAGCCGGAACGCGTCGGGCTGCTCGCGAGCGATGTCGACGAGCACCGGGATCACCTCGGCCGGCTGGTCGGGCTCGATCCGCTCGCGCAGTTCACTCGTCACCGACTGGAGCACCTCCCGGTACAGCGACTCCTTGCTCTCGAAGTGGCGGTACACGATCAACCGGGTCACCCCGGCCCGGTCGGCGACCGCTTCCATCGACGTGCCGGCGAACCCACCCTCGCGGAAGGCGGACGCCGCGGCGCGGAGCAGTTGGTCGTGTCGATCGGCCCACGGCATGCGGCGTGCGGTCTCGGCTGCCATTGACAACTATGTATACACCAGTGTTTACTTGTTGTCGATGAGCAACGGATTCAGCACCGTCGAACTGGCGGAACGAAAGGCGATCGTCACCGGGGGCGCGAGCGGCATCGGCAAGGCGACGGCGATCGCCATGGCCGGCGCCGGCGCGGACGTCGTCGTGACCGACATCGACGAGGACGGCGGAGCACAGGTGGCGGCCGACATCGGCGGCTCGTTCGCCATGCTCGACGTCAGCGACCCGTCCGCGTGGGACCGGGTGGTCAGCACCGCCGGACCGTTCGACATCGCCTTCCTCAACGCGGGCATCTCGACGAACCAGGGTCTGCCCCGAACGGAGGGCGACCCGATCAGCGCCCTGACCGACGACGCGTATCGCCGCATCATGTCGATCAACCTCGACGGCGTGGTCTACGGCGCACGGGCGGTGCTGCCCGGCATGACAGAGCGCGGCAGCGGCGACATCATCGCGACGGCCTCGATGGCCGGACTGTTCCCGATCTCGCTCGACCCCGTCTACGGGCTCACCAAGCACGGCGTCGTCGGTTTCGTCCGCTCCCTCGGCAACTACTTCGAGTCGACGGATGGAGCGCCCGACATTTGTGTGAGCGCGTTGTGCCCGGCATTCACCGACACCAACATCATCGGCGAGGAGCTGCGTGCGGTACTCGACACGTTCGAGGTCGAGATCATGCCGGTCGACCACGTCGCCGGCGTGGTGATGCGCATGCTCGCCGAGCGCAAGCCGGGCAGCCAGTGGGCGGTCGAACCAGGGCACGAGCCGTACGTGTTCGAGTGGCCCGCCACGAAGACCTTGGGACAGGACCAGGAATGAGCTCCACGACCTCCGAACGCCTCTGGGACCCGTTCGACCCGGCGTTCCGGGCCGACCCCTACCCGTTCTACGACCGTCTCCGCACGGAGGCGCCGGCGTACCGCGACCCGGGCGGCTCGGTCGTCGTCACCCGCTACCGCGACGTGTTCACGACGTTGCGCAGCAACCAGGTGAGTCGCGACGTCGAGAAGAATGCAGTCCTCGACGAGTCGAATCCGATCGCGGTCCGCCGTCGGGAGCGACGTGGCAGCGGAGCCAAGACGATCCTCAACCTCGACCCGCCCGACCACACCCGCCTCCGGCGGCTCGTCTCGAAGGCGTTCACACCGCGGGCGATCGAGCAGCTCCGACCGAACATCGCGGCGATGGTCGACGCCCGCCTCGACGTGGCAGCGGAACGAGGTTCGATCGAGCTGATCGACGATCTCGCCTTCCCCGTGCCGTTCCAGGTGATCTCCGAACTGCTCGACATGCCGACCGACCGTGCCGATGAGTTGCGCGATTGGAGCCAGGTGCTCACGCAGGGTCTCGAACCGACGGCCACGATCACCGACATGGACGCCAGCGAGCAGGTGATCATGCAGTTCGTTCCGTACCTGATCGAGGTGATCGAGCAGCGGCGCCGCTCACCGGGCGACGACCTGCTGTCGGGTCTGCTGGCCGTGGAGGACGACGGCGACACGCTCAGCCCGGAGGAGCTGATCTCGTTCGTCATCCTGCTCTACGTGGCCGGCCACGAGACGACCGTGAACCTGATCGGCAACGGGATGCTGGCACTGCTGCGCCATCCCGACCAGCTCGAGCTGTGGCGGCACGACCCGTCACTCGACGGGGCGGCCGTCGACGAGCTGTTGCGGTTCGACGGTCCAGTGCAGCACACGGTGCGGGTGGCGATGGAACCGGTGGTGTTCGACGGCGCCGACGGCGAGGACGTCGTCGTCGAACCGCATCACACGATCCTCACCGTGCTCGGCGCCGCCAACCACGATCCGGCGATGTTCGACGACCCGCACCGGCTGTGGCTGCAGCGCCCGAACGCGGGCAAGCACACCGCCTTCTCGGCCGGCATCCACTACTGCCTCGGCGCCTCGCTCGCGAAGCTGGAGGCGTCGGTGGCGATCACCCGCTTCATCCGCCGCTTCGACACGATCGAGCTGGCCGGCGACCCCCACTTCCGCGACCGCATCACCATCCGCGGCGTCGACCACCTCCCCCTGACGGTCAGGTAGCGCCGCGGGTCGGGTGTCGCAGGGAACGGCGACGGAGTCGACGTTTCCGGAGATCACCCGACCCGGACGCAACCTGCGAATACGGCTGTTGCAGCACCTGCACCAGCGAGCTGGTGTCCCAGCGCGAGCCGCCGCGCTCGATGACGCGTCGGTAGAACTGGTCGACCAGCGCCGTCACCGGCAGCTGCGCCCCCAGGCGATCACCCTCGGCGAGCACGATCGCGAGATCCTTGCGCATCCACTCGACGGCAAACCCGAAGTCGAACTCGCCCGCCGCCATCGTGCGGGCACGGTTCTCCATCTGCCAGCTGCCGGCGGCACCCTTCGAAATCGTGTCGACGACCTGGTCGATGTCGAGCCCGGCCCGCTGCGCGAAGGCGACGCCTTCGGCGAGGCCCTGGATGAGTCCGGCGATGCAGATCTGGTTGACCATCTTCGTCGTCTGGCCGGCGCCCGCTCCCCCGAGCAGGCGGCACTCCTTGGCGTAGGTGTCGATCACGGCGCGAGCCGCCTCGAAGACGCCCTCGTCCTCCGATCCGCACATCACGGTGAGCTGTCCGTTCTCCGCGCCCGCCTGGCCGCCCGACACCGGAGCGTCGACGAACCCGACGCCGCGCTCGTCGCACGCCATCGCCAGCTCGCGCGCGACGTCGGCCGACGCGGTCGTGTGGTCGACAAGGGTCGATCCGGCTTCCATGTGCGCCAACGCGCCGTGATCGCCGAGCGCGACCTCGCGCACATCGTCGTCGTTGCCGACGCACATCATGACGAAGTCGACGCCGTCGGCTGCCTCGGCCGGAGTCGGCGCTGCCTGATGGCCGTGCTGAGCGACCCAGGCGAGCGCCTTGGTGGGCGTGCGGTTGTAGACGGTGACCTGGTGTCCGCCGGCGGCGAGATGCCCCGCCATGGGGTACCCCATCACACCGAGACCGAGGAACGCGACTTGTGCCATGGGCCTGAGTCTCGCAGGTCGGTCGTTGCCGTCCGAACTGCCTGCACAAACGGCCGGGCGATGCGTTGACTGCCCCGTCAGCGGACGGGGCATCGACTTACTTCTTGGCCTTCTCGGCCTTGTCTGCCTTCTCCGGCTTGAGGACGCCCTTGGCGAGGGCGTCGTCGAGGTACGCCTCGGCGTCTTCGGAGCTGACCTTGAGCGCCGGGCTGATCTCGGAGATCAGGTTGACGCGGGCACGCTCGTACATGGTGCGTTCGGCGGCCGACAGGCTGGCGTCGCGGTTGCGAGCCGCCAGGTTCCGGACCACTTCGGCGACCTGGTACACGTCGCCGCTCTTGAGCTTCTCCTGGTGGTTCTTGAACCGGCGGCTCCAGTTCGACGGCACGCGCGGGTCGGGCTTGGCGAGCACGGCCACGAGGTCTTCGAGCTCGTCGGCGGAGACGGGCGGGCGAACGCCGACCAGTTCGGCCTTGTCGACCGGCACCTTGAGGACCATCTCGTTGATGACGGTTTCGAGGATCAGGTACTCCTGCTTCTCACCGTCGAACTCCATCTTCTTCGTCCCCTTGACGACGCATGCGCCGTGCTGCGGGTAGATGACGGTCTCGCCCTTCTTGAAGTTCACTCAATCCCCTTTTGCTGGGTGGCTGCCGTGCGTTCGCCCCGGAAAACCTGGCGAACGGCCTACTCAGGCTACAGCGCCCCCGACAGGATTCGAACCTGCGCACTTCGGATTAGAAGGCCGATGCTCTATCCAACTGAGCTACGGGGGCGCCGCCAGGCTACTGCGAGCACAGATGGTGTCGGATACCTCCCGTGCATGCAGGTCCTGCCCTCCGCCGAGCCGCAGCACGGGAGGTATCCGACACCATCTGTCCGGTCACGTCAGGGTGCGGCGGAGCCAGTTGAGGGAGTTGATGACGCTGAACTGGCGCATCTGTTCGCGGAGGCCGGGGAGGCGGAAGTACTCGGTGGCTTCGCCGTCCGGCCAGACGAGGCCGCAGAACAGGGTGCCGGCCGGTTGGCCGTCCTGGGTGCCAGGGCCGGCGACTCCAGTGAGCGAGAGGGCGACGTCGCAGCCGAGCACACGGCGGGCACCGTGCGCCATGGCGAGCGCCGCCTCCTCCGTCACGACCGGGCCCTCCGGGACGCCGAGCAGGTCGAACTTGACCTCGCTCGCGTACGACACGATCGACCCGCGGAACACATCGCTGCAACCGGACACCGCGGTGATACGTCCCCCGACCAGACCGCCGGTGACCGACTCGGCGCAACCGATGGTCCAGCCGCGCTCACGCATGAGATCGAGCACGACCGACTCGATCGTCTCGTCACCCGTGCCGAAGACGAGGTCGCCGAGTTCGCCCCGGAGCCGCTCCTCCCACGGGTCGAGGAGGCGCGCCGCCTCCACCGCGTCCGCTCCCTTGGCGGTGAGGCGGACCTTCAAGCCGTTCCAGCCGCTCGCCAGGAATGCGAGCGTCGGGTTGCCGACGTCGTCGAGTTCGGCGATGACGTCGTCCAGCCGCTCGTTGAGGCCGCTCTCGCTCTCGCCCCAGGTGAGCAGCACCCGGCTGGCGATCACGAACTGCTCCCCGGCCCGGCGCTGCAGTTCGGGGATGATGCCGCGATGGAACATGTCGTGCATCTCGTGCGGCACACCCGGGACGGCGAAGACGACCTTGTCGACACCGTCGACCGTCACCGGACAGATCAGCCCGGGCGCCGTGCCTCGCGTCTGCGGGATGATCGTCGCGCCGGCCGGCACCATCGCCTGGCGCAGGTTGTTCTCGGGCATGCGGCGACCGCGGCTGGCGAACATGTCACGGATGACGTCGCCGAGCGCCTCGTCGAGCACGAGCTCGACCCCCATCACGCGGGCGATCGCCTCGCGGGTCAGGTCGTCGTGGGTGGGTCCGAGCCCGCCGCACATGATGACGGCGTCGGCCTCGGCCAGGCGCCGTTCGAGCTGGAGCACGATCCGGTCGATGTTGTCGCCGACCTTGACCTGCACCAGCGAATCGAATCCGTGGGCGGCGAGCTCGCCGCCCATCCACGCCGAGTTCGAGTCGATGATCTGCCCGAGCAGCAGCTCGGTCCCCACGGCCACCACATCACAACGCATGCCGCATTGTCTACCGCATGACGGTCGGATGGGGTCAGACCTCAACCGACCGCTTCGGCGGAGGTACACTATCGCATGACGGTCGGATGGGGTCAGACCTCAACCGACCGCTTCGGCGGAGGTACAGGATCGCGGATGGTCGGTTGAGGTCTGACCCCATCCGACATCGACAGACAGGTCAGGCGGTGGATTCGGCGAGGGCCTTCTCGGTGACCCGGGAGTACCAGAAGTACTGGATGGCGGAGACGACCGAGAGGACGACGGCGATCCAGAGCAGCGACACCCACACCCACTTGTAGTCGACGGCGAACCACGGCCACAGCGCGAACCCGACTGCCAACTGCTGGAACAGCGTCTTGTACTTGGCGAGCTTGCTCGCCGGCACCGAGATCCCCTTCGAGGCGACGAAGGTGCGGTAGATGCTGATGACGAACTCGCGGGCGGCGATGATGGCGACCGGCACGATCCAGAACATGTCGGTCGTGACCAGGGTGAACATCGCGCCGAGCACCAGCACCTTGTCGGCGAGTGGGTCGAGGAACGCTCCCGAGGTCGTCGTGCCGTGGCGGCGGGCCAGGTACCCGTCGATGCCGTCGCTCGAGCAGAGCACGAACCACAGCAGGAACGCGACCCACGACCCCTCGTTGTGATCGGGAATCACGAGGAACATGACCGGCGACAGGACGATCCGGCCGACCGTGATCAAATTGGCCCACGTGGCGAGCTTGTCGGGTGCGACCGGCATCAGCCGTCCACCTCCGCATCCTGCGCGGCGTCACCATCCGCCTCGTCGACCGACGCGCCGGCGGCCACCAGGTCGGGGCCGAGTGCGTCGACGATCTCCACGTCGTGGAATTCTCGCACGGTCAGATCATGCCCGACATGCACGACGCCGTCGATCTCGGGCGCCTCGCGGACCGACCTCGCCACGCCCGCCTCGTCGACGAGGACCCGGACCGTGCGTCCGATCATCTCGTCGCGCCGACTGCCGGTGATGTCGTCCTGCAACTCACGCAACTCGGCCAGCCGTTCGTGCATCAGCCCCGGGTCGACGGCACCGTCCAGGTCGGCGGCGTACGTGCCGTCCTCGCGCGAGTAGGCGAAGAAACCGCACCAGTCGAGCTGCGCCTCCTCGACGAACCGGAGCAGCTGATCGTGATCGCGCTCGGTCTCGCCCGGGTAGCCGACGATGAAGTTCGACCGGAACGCTGCGTCGGGCTCCCGGTCGCGGATGGTCGCGATGCTGTCGAGGAAGCGCTGCCCGTCGCCCCATCGACGCATGCGACGCAGGAGCGGCTTGCTGACGTGCTGCAGCGACAGGTCGAAGTACGGCACACCGGTCGCGCAGATCGCGTCGATCAGGCCGTCGTTGAGGTCGCTCGGGTAGAGGTAGAGCAGCCGCACCCAGTCGGCCTGCTCCGCGACGGCGTTCACCAGTGGCACGATCGAACCGTTGCCGAGTTCGTCGGGCCGGTCGCGACCGTAGGCGGCGAGGTCTTGCGCCACGAGCACGATCTCGCGGGCGCCCAACTCGTCGACCTCGCGCAGGATCGCGTCGATGTCGCGGCTGCGCTGTGGCCCGCGGAACGACGGGATCGCACAGAACCCGCACGATCGATCGCATCCTTCGGCGATCTTCACGTAGGCCCACGGCGACACCGAGGTGGGCCGTGGCAGGTTGAGCAGATCGAGTTCGGGCAGCGGGGCCGAGGAGACCGGGATCAGCTTCTTGCCCGACGCCCCAGCAGCAGGTGATCGCGTGTGCACCGGCACACCGAATCCGGCGACCTGATCGATCTCCGGCAGCTCGGCCGCGAGCTCGTCGCCGTACCGCTCGGCCATGCAGCCGGTGACGACCAGACGTGCCCCGTCACGGCGTCGCTCCTCCAGGGCGAGGATCGTGTCGATCGACTCGCGACGGGCGTCGTCGATGAACGCGCAGGTGTTGACCACCACCAGGTCGGCCTGTCCCGCGTCGTCGGTCGCCTCCATCCCGTCGGCGAGCAGTGTGCCGATGAGCTTGTCGGAGTCGACCTGGTTCTTGGGACAGCCGAGCGTCTCGACGTAGAAGCGCTGCGACATGAGGGCCCCAGGCTATCCGTGTCGTGTTTCGTGGCGTCTTTCCAGCCGACGGAGGTGTGACGAGCGCCCGACCGGGGCAGACTCGGATGCATGCCGCTCGATGTTGAGTTCTGGGTCGACCCGATTTGACCATGGTGTTGGGTGACGGCCCGTTGGGTCGTCGACGAAGTTGCACCGCACCGTGATCTGAACGTCGTCTGGCAACCGATCAGCCTGATGTTCAAGAACGACATCGAGCCCGACGCCGAGAACTATGCGGCCGTCTTCGCGACGCACCGGATGCTCCGCGTCATGGAGGCCGTTCGCTCCGAGTACGGCGACGCTGCAGTGCAGCGCTGGTATCTCCTCGCCGGCACCGTGGTGCATCACGACGGCGATCGCGACACTGCCGACCTGGGCGCCATGCTCGAACGCCTCGACTTCGACCCGAAGCTCGCCGAGGCTGCCGACGACGACAGCTGGGATGACGAGATCCGTCGTCGGATGGACGTCGGCCTCGAGCTCGCCGGCGACGACATCGGTACGCCGATCATCGCGTTCGACAACGCCGACGGCGAGCGACAGGCCTACTTCGGGCCGGTCATCACCCGGGTGCCGCCCGGCGACCTCTCCCTCAAGCTCTGGGACGCCCTCACCGCGATGATGGACGTGCCCGGCTTCTGGGAGCTCAAGCGCACCCGCACCGAGTCACCCGAGTTGGGCGACCGACCCGACGTCTGAGCCACTCTGCGAGGCTCACGCCAGGTCGGGCCACGCTCGTTCGGCATCGTCGGGCAGGGCGACGTCGAACAGGTTGAGCAGCAGCGAGATCAGGCAGTAGTAGCCGGAGATCGACACCAGCTCGACGAGCCCCTGTTCGCCGAGCAGTTCACGACCCTCGACGTAGGTCGCCTCGTCGACGCGATGGTTCGTGAGCGACTGGCTCACGATGTCGTACACGATGCGTTCGTCGTCGCGTTCGAAGTCGGGTCGTGTGCCGGCGCGCAGCGCGTCGATCACATGCTCGGCGACACCGTGCTCCGTCGCCATCGGCGCGTGGGCCCAGAACTCGAACTCGGCGTGCCAATGGGCGCCGACCGTACAGATCGCGACCTCGGTCAGACGTCGATCGATCGAGGTCCCGAACCGGAGGTGTGCACCGAGCGACGAGAGCCTCCGGCCGAGGTCGGGCGCGTGCACGAATGCGTTGAACGGGCCGACCAGCGCACCGTCGGGTCCGGTCAGGCCGAACGCGCCGCCGCGGCTCTCGACGAGGCCGTCCCAGATCGCGGCGCCGGTCTCGTCGAGCTGGTCACGGGTGAGCGGGGTGAGACGTGTCATGGGTGCACGGTAGACCGGCCCCACCACCTGGGTATGGTCCGGGCATGTCGACCACGATGATCCCGACCGGCGAGACGTTCGCCGACGCCGCACGGGCGCGCGACCTCCGCCGCATGAAGTTGGTGGCACTGTCGCTGCTCGTCGCAGCGGCGATCGTGTTCGTCTGGGCGTCGCTCGACGGCCGCGAGGGATGGGTCGGCTACGTCAAGGCCTTCGCCGAAGCGGCCATGGTCGGTGCCCTCGCCGACTGGTTCGCCGTCACGGCACTGTTCCGGCACCCGTTGCGCCTCCCGATCCCCCACACCGCGATCATCCCGCGACGCAAGGACCAGATCGGACGCAGCCTCGGCACCTTCGTCGAAGAGAACTTCCTCACCGCCGAAGTGCTCGGTGAGCGCCTCGAGCAGGCCGGGATCGGCCGACGCACCGGCGAGTGGCTCGCCCGCCCCGAGAACGCCGCCAAAGCATCCGAAGCGTTGGGCGACGCCCTGAAGGGCACGCTCGAGGTACTCGACGATCGCGAGGTCCAACACGGTCTCGAGGGCGTCGTCCGGCGGCGGATCGCCGACACGCCGGTGTCGCCGGTCGTCGGCAAGGCGATCGACCTGACCGTCGAGGGCGGCCACCACCAGCGTCTCCTCGACGCAGTGCTCGTCGGGCTCGGCGGCTTCCTCGACGACAACCGAGCGACGTTCCGCGATCGGCTCGACCAGGAGTCACCCTGGTGGGTGCCCGAACCGATCGACGATCGCATCTTCGACAAGATCTACACCGCCGTCGGTTCGTTCATCGGTGACGTCGGCGCCGACGCCGATCACGAGGTGCGCCATTCGATCGAGGAGCGGGTCGTCGCCTTCGCCGAACGTCTGAAGCGCGATCCCGAGCTCCTGGCGAAGGGCGAGGAGTTGAAGGCCGAGCTGCTCGACCATCCTGAGTTCCGGGCCTGGATCGAGTCGCTGTGGCTCGGCGCCAAGCAGAGCCTGATCGACGCCGCCAACGATCCGGCGAGCGAGCTCCGCATCCGAGCCACGGCGAGCCTGCAGCAGCTCGGTCAGCGTCTGTCGACCGATCCGGAGCTGCAGCACAAGGTCGACGACTGGGTCCAGCGTGCACTCGGCTACCTGGTCGAGCACTACCGGAGCGAGGTCAGCGACCTGATCGCATCGACGGTCGAACGGTGGGACGGCGAGTCGACCGCCCGGCGCATGGAACTGCAGGTCGGCCGTGATCTCCAGTTCATCCGGATCAACGGCACCCTCGTGGGTGGACTGGCCGGCGTCGTCATCCACGCCGCCGCCGAACTGCTGTAGAACATCGCCATGACCACGACGTTGTTCCGGGGCGGACCGATCATCACCTTCGGCGGCGCTCCGACCGGCTCCCTCGCCGTCGCCGACGGTCGCATCGTCGCGATCGGCGACGATGCGCTCACCTGGGCCTCCACCTTCGACCGGGTCGTCGAGTTGGAAGGTCGACCGCTCCTCCCCGCGTTCCGCGACGGGCACGCCCATCCGCTCCATGCCGGCACCAACCGACTCGAACTCGACTTCACCGGCATCCACACCCTCGACGGCACCCTCGACGCGCTGCGCACGTGGCGCCACGACCACGCGGACGAGGGCTGGATCGTCGGGCGCTGCTACGACCCGTCGATCCTGCCGAACGCGTTCGGGCGGGCCGAGTGGATCGACGCCGTCTGCCCCGACCGTCCCGTGACGCTCTTCCCCACCGACAACCACGCCGTCTGGACGAACACGGCCGCGATGCGCTCCGCCGGCATCGACCGCGACACTGCCGAGCCGCCGCTCGGCGAGATCGTCCGCGATGCCGACGGCGAGCCGATCGGCATGTTCCTCGAGTTCGGTGGGATCGGGCTGTTCGACGGTGTGATGCCGACGATCGACCGGCCGATGCAGGACCGCGGGCTCGTCGAGGCGATGCGCGCGCTCAGCGCCGAAGGCATCGTGTGGGCGCAGGATGCCTCGGTGCGACTCGACGAACTCGACGTGTACCTCGACGGGGCACGCAGCGGTGTGGCGTCCTGCCGGATCAACGCCGCGTTCCGCGCCGACCCCGAGCGCTGGCGCCGCCAGCGCGACGGCTTCATCGACGGCCGACGACGGGCCGCCGCACCCGACACCGCCGGACTGGTCACGGCGAACACGATCAAGTTCTTCGCCGACGGGGTGATCGAGGCCGGCACCGGGTTCCTCCTCGAGCCGTACGAGGACGCACCCCACTCGTGCGGCCTCCCGAACTGGTCCGCCGACGGGCTGGCCGAGGCGGTGCGGGCGTTCGACGCCGACGGCTTCCAGATCCACATCCACGCGATCGGCGACGCCGGCGTGCGCATGTCGCTCGACGCGATCGAGCACGCACAGCGCGAGAACGGGGCACGAGACCGACGCCCGGTGATCGCCCACACCCAGCTGGTGCACCCCGACGACCGGCCCCGCTTCGCGGCGCTCGGTGTGATCGCCAACTTCGAGCCGCTGTGGGCGTGTTGGGACGACGCCATGCTCGACCTGACGTTCCCGCGGCTCGGACCGCAACGGTCGGCGCTCCAGTACCCGATTGCGTCGCTCGCGTCCGGCGGCGGTCGGATCAGCTTCGGATCCGACTGGCCGGTCTCGTCGCACCGCCCGCTCGACGGGTTGGCGGTGGCGGTGACCCGCCAGAACGCAGCGGGCGAACCGGTGGGCGGCTGGCTCCCGGAGGAGCGACTGCCGATCCTGCAGGCGGTGCAGGCCTACACCGAGGGCAGCGCCTACCAGGCCTTCGACGACAATGCCGGCCGACTCGCCGTCGGCCAGATCGCCGACGTCGTGGTGCTCGACCGCGACATCACGAGCATCGCCGGCAACGAGGTCCCCGACGCCCGAGTCGACCAGACCTGGCTCGCCGGCACCCCCGTCTTCGAGCGCTGACCGCACGGATGGTGTCGGATCCCTTCCGTGCGCCGATGCGGTCGGAGCAAGCGTTGCGGCACGGAAGGGATCCGACACCATCCGTGCAGCTAGAGGGAGCCGTTGTTCTGGAGGAGCTCGAACTCTTCGACGGTCATGAGGACCTCGCGAGCCTTGGAACCCTCGGACGGGCCGACGACGCCGCGCTGTTCGAGCAGGTCCATGATGCGGCCGGCGCGGGCGAAGCCGACCTTGAGCTTGCGCTGGAGCATGGACGTCGAGCCGAGCTGACTCCGCACGACCAGCTCCATCGCCTGGCGCATCATCACGGCGTCTTCGTCTTCCTCGCCGGCCGAGAATGCGTTGGCGTCGGAGGTGACGTCGAGACCACCGCCGCTACCACTCCCACCGCCGTCGAACGCCATCCGCTGCGCGCCGGCACCGACCGATGAACCGCCGTCGGCACCCGATGCGCCGTCCACGTCGCCCTCGACGTTCTGGGTGTACACCGGCTCGGGCGCCTGTGACCGCCAATGCTTGACGACCTTGCGGACCTCGTCCTCACCGACGAACGACCCCTGGATACGGTTCGGCACCGACGAGTTGCCGGGCAGCAGCAGCATGTCGCCCTTGCCGACCAGCTTCTCGGCACCGGGCTGATCGAGGATCACGCGTGAGTCGGTGAGCGACGACACGGCGAACGCCATGCGGGCCGGCACGTTGGCCTTGATGACGCCGGTGATGACGTTCACGGACGGGCGCTGCGTGGCGATGATCAGGTGGATGCCGACCGCACGCGCCTTCTGGGCGATCCGGGTGATCGACTCCTCGACGTCGCGGGCGGCGACCATCATCAGGTCGTTGAGCTCGTCGACGACCACCACGATGTACGGCATGTGCTCGTACGGGGTGTCGTCCGGGTCGACACCCGGCGGCGGATCGATCTCGCCCTTGACGACGGCTTCGTTGTAGCCGGTGATGTCGCGGTAGCCGACGGCCGAGAGCAGGTCGTACCGCTGCTCCATCTCCTTGACGGCCCACCCCAGGGCGTTGGCGGCCTTCTTCGGGTTGGTGACCGGCTCGGTCAGCAGGTGCGGCAGCCGCTGGTACTGGCCCATCTCGACCTGTTTGGGGTCGATCAGGATCAGGCGCACCTGGTCGGGGGTGGTGCGCATCAGGAGCGACGTGATGATGCAGTTGATGCCGCTCGACTTGCCGGCGCCGGTGGCACCGGCGATGAGGAGGTGCGGCGTCGTGGAGATGTCGAGGAACACCGCCTTGCCGGCGATGTCCTTGCCGACGGCGACCTCGAGCGGGTGGCTCGCCTCGCCGGCCTCGGGCGACACGAGCAGGTCGCCGAGGGCGACGAGTTGCCGCTGATGGTTCGGCACCTCGACGCCGATCGCCGACCGCCCGGGAATCGGGGCCAAGATGCGCACGTCGGTGGCGGCCATCGCGTACGCGATGTCTTTCTGGAGACTCGTGATGCGGGCGACCTTGACGCCCGGGCCGAGTTCGAGTTCGTAGCGGGTCACCGTCGGGCCGACGGTCATGCCGATCAGCTCGGTCTCGACGTTGTGCTGGGCCAGCGACTCCTGCAGCGTCTGGCCGCGGCGTTCGATCTCTGCCATGTTCACGGCCTGCTGGCCGGCCTGCTTGAGGTGGCCGAGCGGTGGCAACACCCACTCGCCGACGGTCTCACCGTCGATCGGGAGCGATGCCTGACTCGAGGTGTCGGCGTTCTTCCGCCGACGTTTCTTCGATGCGGTCTTGGGAGCGGCGAAGATGTCGGCGTCGTCCTCGGCGCCGTCGTAGAGCGAGGGCGAGAGCGGCTCGCCGTGCACGCCGGAACCTGCCGAACCGTCCCCGGCCGGCCGGTCGCGTCGTCGGCTTCCGGCATCGCCACCCTCACGCTCGCTACTGAGCGTCGACAGGTCGGAGAGCGCCTTCCTCGTCGCCCGCCCGACCGGCCGGGCGACGGCGGCGGCGCCCCGGCTGGCCTGCTCGGCCATCGTGCGCAGCGATGTCTGAGTGATGAGCAGGGCGGCACCGATGAGCACCGCGACGAGGACGACGATGCCGCCGACCGGCGCGAGGAGCGCCTCGAGTGGGGCACCGACGAGCGCGCCGATCCACCCGGCGCCTTCGCCGAGGGTGGTGACGTCGTCACCGTCCTGGAAGCTCGTCAGCGAGTCGGGTGTGCGGACGATGTGGATGATGCCGAGGGCAGCGAGCAGGATCAGGCCCCACCCGAGCGCGATCGTGACCGGACTCGACGACACGTGTTTGCGGACGAGGGCGCCGCCGGACACGAGCAACACGATCGGCAGCAAGTAGCGCCCGATGCCGAGGAACCAGCCGATCGACGTCTCGATCCCGGAGCCGAGCGGCCCGGCCAGGTCGAGGTACATCGCCAGGCCGAGCACGACGCCGGCTCCGATCAGGACCAGCCCGAGGAACTCGTGTTCCCGGCCGGACACGGCCTGGCGCACCTCGGACTGGCTCTTGGCGGTCGGTTTGGCGTTCGTCGAACGACTGCTCGCGCCGCCGCTACCACTCCGGGCGCGCGAAGAACCACGCGGCGGGGTCGCCGCCTTGCTGCGGCCTCCCTTGGAAGCACCGCCTGAAGAACGCGAAGAACTGGCCATGGCTCGGTTCACGGTACCAACCCGAGCGGTCCCGACGGGGCCAATCCGCGTCGCGGGTTGCTCGCTCGTCTACTGCGCCTGGACCCCGAGGACCGATCCATCGGCGTCGAGCCGCACCAACAACACGCCACCGGCGTCGGACTGCACGGTGGCGTCGTATGCGACGCCCCCGGCACCGTCGCCGACGATGGCGAAGTCGCCGATGTCGGGTTCATCCAGCTCCTCGTCCAGTTGGTCGAAAATCCGGTCCGGGTCGAAGTCGACGGCGGTGGGGCCGAAGGTCGCACCGTCGGCCTCCCCGAGCGAGCTCGGTGGCACGTAGCCGGCCGCGCCGCAGTAGAACAGCTGCTCGGCGGTGCCGTCGACGGCGACGATCACCGAGACGCGCTGGCGGTCGGCGCTGATCTCGAAGAACGTCGGATCGCCGTACCGATCGACGGCCAGCTCGATCGCCGGCTCGACCCATCCGATGACCGGGTCGTCCGCACGATCGCCGTCGAGACAGAGTGCGTCGTTCTCGGCGAGGGCGTCGGCGCCAGGGACATCGGCACCCGCCTCGTCGTCGCCGGAGCAACCGGCGACGACGAGCGAGACGGCGACGATTGCAGCGGTGACGACGACCAGCGGTCGCGGTCTCACGTCTCCATGACGACGGGCACGATCATCGGCCGTCGCTTGGTCCGGTCGCTGACGAACTTGCCGGCCGCACGCCGCACGTCACGTTCGAGCGCCTCGACGTCTCGAACGCCGTTGGCGAGGGACGCCTCGACGACTTCGGCGACACGATCGCACGCCTCGTCGAGCAGGTCTTCGGCCTCCGGCGCGTACACCCAACCGCGGGTGATGATGTCGGGACCGGTGATGACCTTGCCGGTCTGGATGTCGACGGTGACCACGACGACGACGACTCCTTCTTCCCCGAGCACACGTCGATCGCGGATCACGCCGCGGCCGACGTCGCCGATGATGCCGTCGACGTACACGTATCCCGCGGGCACTCGGCCGACGTGGACGAGACCGTCGTCGGAGAGCTCGATGACGTCACCGTCGTCGCACGTGACGACGTTCGTGCGGGGGATGCCCATCAGCTCGCCGAGTCGTGCGTTGGCCATCATGTGGCGGTACTCGCCGTGGATCGGCACGTACCACTCGGGCTTGGCGAGCGACAGGTACGTCTTGATCTCCTCGGCCTGAGCGTGACCGGTGGCGTGCACGTCGCTGACACCCGAGTGGATCACCTCGGCGCCGCGCTTGAGCAGCCCGTCGATCACGCGGTTGACATTGCTCTCGTTGCCCGGGATCGCGTGGCTCGACAAGATGACCGTGTCGTGTTCGCCGAGCTTGACGAACTTGTTCTCGCCACGCGCCAAGAGCGCGAGGGCCGACATCGGTTCGCCCTGCGAGCCCGTCGAGATCACACAGATCTCACCCGGCTCGTACCGGTCGATGTCCCCGATGTCGACGAGCGCCGAGTCGGGGATCTTCAGCACACCGAGATCGAGACCGAGCCGCACGTTCTTCTTCATCGAGAGGCCGAGCGTCGCGACCTTCCGGCCGGCGCCGATCGCGGCGTCGGCGATCTGCTGGATCCGGTGCAGGTGACTCGCGAAACTGGCCGTGATGATGCGCCGATCACGGTGCTCGGCGAACAGACCGACCAGGACGCCGCCGACCGTCGTCTCACTCGGGGCGTGCCCCGGCTCCTCGGCGTTGGTCGAGTCACCCATCAACAGCCGGATGCCGCGACCGGCGGTGAGCTGGCCGATCCGCGCCAGGTCGGTGCGGCGACGGTCAACCGGCATGAGGTCGAGCTTCCAGTCACCGGTGTGCAGCACGAGGCCCTGGGCGGTGTGGACGGCGATGGCGTGCGCGTGCGGCACCGAGTGGGTCACCGGGATGAACTCGACCTCGAACGGTCCGACGTGGATCCGCTCGTTGTCGGTGACGGGTCGCATGTCGCATCGACCCAGCAGACCGGCTTCCTCGATCCGGTTGCGGGCCAGGCCCAAGGTGAGACGAGCCCCGTAGATCGGCAGCGGATCGTCCCGCAGCCCGCCGATGCCGGCGTCGTCGCGCAGGAGGAACTGGATACCACCGACGTGGTCCTCGTGGCCGTGGGTGGCGACGAGCCCGACGATCGAGTTGGCGTTCTCGCGCAAGTAGGTGAAGTCGGGGAGCACGAGGTCGATCCCGTGCATGTCGGCGTCTGGGAACATCAGGCCGCAGTCGATGAGCATGATCGAGCGGTCGCCACCGCTGCCCTGCTCGATCGCCATGCAGTTCCGGCCGATCTCGCCGAGACCGCCGAGAAAAACGATGCGTACTGATTCAGCCACGGGCTGCCTCCAAGTTGGCCCACACCTCGCGGGCTCGCGGTTCGACCCAGTCGGGCGCGTCGCCGACCGGGAGTCGGCACTGACCGACCTGCCAGCCCAGCGTACGCAGCATCGCCTTGGTCGGGATGGGATTCGGTGCTTCGTCGCCCGTTTCGAACGCGAAGCTCTCCAGCATGCGGGCGTTGGCGGCCCGGGCGGCGGTGACGTCGCCCCGCTCCCACGCGTCGAACATCGCGACGTGGTCGGATCCGGTCCAGTGGGTGGCGACACCGATCGTGCCGACGGCGCCCACCGACAACAGCGGCAACGTCAGCTTGTCGTCGCCCGAGTAGTACTCGAAGTCGTCGGGCGTCGCGGCGATCACGCGGGCCGACTCGCCCGGATCGGCAGCGGCGTCCTTGACCCCGACGATGTTGGGCACCTCGTGCGCCAGGCGGATCAACACGTCGCTCGACACCTTGCGGCCGGTACGGACCGGGATGTCGTAGATGATCTGGGGCAGATCACAGGCTTCGGCGATCGCACGGAAGTGCGCCTCGATGCCGGCCTGGGAGGGGCGACTGTAGAACGGGCACAGGGTGAGGATGCCGTGCACTCCGATCTTGGCAGCCTGCCTGCTCAGCTCGACCGAATGGGCCGTGTTGTAGCCGACCGTGCCGGCGATGACGGGCACGTCGACCGCTTCGACGATCGCCGCGAACATCCCGAGCTTCTCGTCGTCCGACAGGGTCGGCGACTCGCCGGTGGTACCGCAGACGACGAGACCTTCATGGCCCTCGGCGACCAGGTGCCGAGCGAGCTGCTGCGCGACGTCGTAGTCGACGGCCCCGGCCGCGTCGAACGGGGTGATGATCGCCGAAAGGATCCGGCCGAATCGTGGCATCAGAAGTTCTCCATCGCAGTTGCTGCTGACAAGCGTCGCGCCACAGCTTGCCCGCTGCCCGCAGCATCTCACAACGATGAAGTTGTTCCAGCGAACCCCACTTCTGGAACAGGAGGGGTCAGGCACCTTCTGGCAGTGCAGGTCTGGTCACCTCGGTTGGTCTGGCCAGAAGGTGCCTGACCCCTTCTGTAGGGTTGGCCGGGTGGTGACGATCGAGGAGTTGGCGGCGAATGCGGCGATCGACACCGTCGTGGTGGCGTTCACCGACCACTACGGCCGCTTGCTCGGGAAGCGCTTCGACGCCGGGTTCTTCGCCGAGACGGTCCGCGAGGGCACCCACGCCTGCGACTACCTGCTCACCGTCGACATGGAGATGGAGCCGATTCCCGGCTTCGAGTTCGCCAGCTGGGACGAGGGCTACGGCGACGTCCATCTGGTTCCCGACCTGACGACGATCCGCCGCGCCGGCTGGACCGACGACGTCGCGCTCGTGCTGTGCGACGTGGTCGGCCGAGACACCCACGGACTCGTCCCGATCGCGCCGCGCACCATCCTTCGGCGGCAGGTCGAACGTCTGGCCGAGCACGGCATCGTCGCCCAAGCGGCCAGCGAGCTGGAGTTCTACGTGTACGACGACACGTACCGGGAGGCCCACGACCGGGGCTACACCGATCTGCGGCCTGCGGGCTGGTACGTGGACGACTACCACCTGCTGCAGGCGAGCCGGATCGAGCCGTACGTCGGCGCGGCCCGACGGGCGCTCACGGCGTCGAACATCCCGGTCGAGAACTCGAAGGGTGAGTGCGGGCGCGGGCAGCACGAACTGAACATCCGATTCGCCGACGCGCTCACGATGGCCGACCGCCACACGGTCATGAAACACGGCATGAAAGAACTCGCCGACGCGATGGGCATCAGCGTGTCGTTCATGGCCAAGCCGACGACGACCGACACCGGCAGCAGCAGCCACCTCCACCTGTCGCTGTGGGCCGGCGACACGAACCTGTGCGGGGTCGGCGACGAGCGCTCCACGACGTTCGACCACTTCCTCGCCGGTTGGATGGCGTACGTGGACGACCTGATGGTCTGCTACGCACCGACGGTCAACTCGTACAAGCGATACGTCGACGGCTCCTGGGCGCCGACCCGCGTCGCCTGGTCGTCCGACAACCGCACGGCCAGCTTTCGCGTCGTCGGCCACGGCCAGTCGCGACGCGTCGAATGCCGGATCCCCGGGGCCGACTGCAACCCGTATCTCGCGTACGCCGGCGCGATCGCCGCCGGTCTCGCCGGCATCGAGGCGCAGCTGCCGCTCCCACCCGAGTTCCGCGGTGACGTCTACGCGGCCGCCGACCTGCCGCGAGTCCCGCGGACACTCGAGCACGCCACCGACCTCTTCGACGCCAGCACGGTCGCACGCGCCGCGTTCGGCGACGACGTCGTCGACCACTACGCCCACTTCCACCGCAGCGAGGTCGAGGCGCACCACGCCGCGGTCAGCGACTGGGAACGACGCCGCTACTTCGAACGCATCTGACGGCCGGCGCCGATCGCCGGGCTCAGGCCTTGCGACCCCACATCAGGATGCGCTTGAAGGCGTAGAAGTACGGGCCCTCGGTACCGATCCGGCCGAGGAGTTCGTCGCGGTAGGCGTCGACGAAGTGTTCGTGCATGTCGGGCGGCAGTCGCTTGAAGAAGCGGGTGAGCGAGGTGCCGCGCGTCCACTCCACGACATCGGCCGGCGACTCGAAGACGTGCCCGTACACCTGCAGCCGGACGTGAGGCTCGACCAACCCGAGTTCGTACAACGTCGTCGCGTAGTTCTCCGGCGTGAGCACGTTGGTCGCCACCGGATCGGCGGGCGGGTCGCCGCCGAACATCGACGCGAACGGTTCACGGAGGGCGACGTCGACGCTCGCCAGGTGCGAGGCGTGGTCGTGATTCGCCGGCACCTGCACCGCGAGCTGTCCTTGCGGCGCGAGCGCTGCGACCCATCGTTCGAGCACGCCGCGGTGATCGGGCACCCACTGCAGCGCCGCGTTGGCGAGGACCAGGTCGTGATCGGCGTGGGAGGTCCAGCGGGCGATGTCGCCGTCGACGAAGTCGACCGCGACCCGACCGTGCCGGGCGGCGCGCTCGAGCATGGCCGGTGAACTGTCGACGCCGGTCATGTGTCGCACACCGAGCTGGTCGGCGGCGGCGACGGTCAACTCACCGGTGCCGCAGCCCAGATCGACGGCGCGTTCGATGCCGCCGCGATGCACCAGTTCGAGCAGATCCCAGAAGGGTTCGGCTCGCTGGGTCTTGAACCGCTCGTATCGGTCGGGTTCCCAATCCGCCACACCCTGCACAGAACCCGTCTGAACGGGGACTGTCAAGTGGAATCGGGCCAGAGCCCGAGTCGCTGCAGGACGTGGGCCGTGAGCGGAACCGGGCTGGGCTGGGTCCCAACCCGTTCCGCAGATCCGCTCTGAGCGAGGCGAAGCTTCGAGCTCACCTCGACATCACGTCACGGGCTGGAGCTGCTCGCCTTGCTGTCCTTCGCCTTCGAGTTCGAACTTGATGTATTCCGAGCCCGTGTCCTCCCAGTCCTCGAACTGGATGACGTTCATCTCCTCGAACCGGCGGCGCAACCACTGGTCGTTGCGGTCGAGCAGGCCGAGCTTCTTGCAGTTCGGCACGATCTTGCTGAACAGCATCTGCTGGAACAGGTCGCGGGTCGGGTCTTTGAGGACGAGCGGCACGACGTCTTTCGGGTTCACCCCGTGCTTCTCCCAGACCTCCTGGGAGAGGAAGCGGTCGCGCATGCGGATCGCCGCCTCGAACGCGAACTCCTGACGTTCCTTCATCTCGGCGTCCGACATGCCGTCGTACACCTCCTTGAGCGAGAGCACGCCGAACGCGACGTGGCGGGCCTCGTCACTCATGACATACCGGAGCAGCTTCTTGAGCAGCGGCTCCTCCGTCATCTGGTGCATGAACCCGAACGCCGCGAGCGCCAGGCCCTCGACCATGACCTGCATGCCGAGGTAGGTCATGTCCCATCGGCTGTCCTCGATGATGTCGTCGAGCAACATGCGTAGGTGGGCGTTGACCTGGAACTCGCCGCCCATCTTCTCGTCGAGGTACCGGTGGAACACCTCGACGTGGCGGGCCTCGTCCATGGTCTGGGTCGCCGCGTACAGCTTGGCGTCGTACCACGGCACGGTCTCCACGATCTTGGCGGTGCAGAGCAGCGCGCCCTGCTCGCCGTGGAGGAACTGCGACAGCGTCCAGCGACGCTGGTCGATGCCGAACGCGAGCCACTCCTTGTCGCCCCACTTCTCGACGACCGTGCCCTCGTAGTGGTCGGCGGTGAAACCGGCCGACGACGCAGCCTGGTCGGCGCTGACGACCTTCTCGATGTCGATGTCGGCGTCCCAGTCGAGGTCGGTCGAGCCGTTCCACTGCCCGGTCTTGGCCTTCTCGTACAGCTTGCGCAGCTGGGGCCGTGCGAGCGAGTAGTCCCACGTGAAGATCGCGTCGGCGTTGTCCTTGACGATGTGCTCGACCTCGTCGACGTCGCTGTTCGAGATCGACAGAATCGCCTCGATGTCGTTGATGTCGGCGCGGCCGATGATCTCTTCGTTGGTGGAGAAGGTGTCGGTCATGTGAATGTCCTCTCGGAGGGTCGGGGTGGGAGCAGTGCGAGTCCCGGGCGCAGGAACGCCCGGGCGGAATCGGGGTCACCGAGGTCGACGTGCTCGCTCGGTGCAAGGAAGTACGAGATGACGGTGCGGACGAGCAGCTCGATCAGTTGCTCGGCGAATCGGGGATCGAGGTACGGGGCGAGGAGCGGCATCAGGTAGTCGGTTGCGACCCGGATGATGCGGGGGAAGCCGTCGACCGTGAGCTGGGACAGGACGTCTCCGGGTTCCGACGCCAACATGAGCGCAAGGTGCTCGTCGGCGCGCAGCTCGCGGGTGGCGACCACGACGAGCGTCACGACGAGATCCTCGATGTCGTCGACGCCGTCGGCGCCGGCGGTCAGAACGTCGAAGAACTCGGTCAGCTCACGAACCCGCAACGCCTCGAACAGGACGTCACGGCCACCCGGGAAGAGCCGGTAGATCGTCGCCCGGGACACGCCGCACGCATCGCAGATGTCGTCGATCGTGACCTTGCCCATGCCGAATCGCTCGCAGCACGACTTGGTGGCGTCGAGTACACGTGTCTCCAGGTCGGTCGCCCCCATGGTGTGAGACACTAAGACAGTTTGTGTCTCATCGTCAAGGGGCCGGGTTCTGATCAGCCGCTGATGCCGCAGGGGAGGTCGCGGTGGATGCAGTTGACGACCTCGTTGCGAAGCTTGTCCTGGTGCCACGCGTTCCAGAAGTCGGCGTGGCCGGAGAGGATGTTGCCCGACGACAATGCGAGATCGTCGAGCTGATCGGCGGGTGGCACGGGAAAGTCGATCGCCAACTGGAGCTGCGGGATCGGCACCGGGTGCGACTCGGGACACTCCCCCGCCGTCGAGTAGGCGACGTGCATCGACGGCTGCGGCACGATCGGGCTGCGCTCGTCCACGCCGTTCCAGCAGTCCTGGAACGTGATCCACATCCGCAGGCTCGGCGCGCCGGTGCAGTCGAACGGGCGAGCCTCGCGCCGGCCACCCGACTCGCACGACCACGCGACGATCGACAGCGGCTGCGGTTCGATCGCCGTGTGATCTCCCGCCACCATCATCAAGTCCGGCGGATACGGGACGACCGACGTCGGTTCGATGTCGGGTCCGGCGCGGTAGTAGGCGACCGCTCGGAGCGGCTCGACGGGGGCACCGTTCGCGTCGAGCAGGGTCGGCGTCCAGTACGACGCCGTATCGGCCAGCTGATCGCAGGTCGTATCGCCCGCGAGCATGCCGTCGTAGGTCGACTCGACGGACACGTCGACCGCGCCGAAGAACTGGTGCAGGTGACTGGCGCCCGCCTGCCCGGGATGGACGATCGGATCGTCCGCACGGAAGCGATCGAAGCCGCACTCGACGACGAACTGTCCACGCGTGCCCTGTGGACCGGTGAGCACGCGGTCGGGCGCGTCGACGGCAACTTCCGACTCGACGGCCGGTTCGTCCGACCCCGCCAGTTCGGGGGCGGACGAACCACAGCCGGCCATCACTGTCGCCACCGTCGCCACGGACGCGACGACGGTGGCGACGGTGGATGGGCCGCGGTCAGCCGTTCGGGAGTTCCGGAACGGTGATCGCATCGAGGTCGACCGAGAAGGGGACGTCGGTCGCCGGGCTCGGCGGCGCCGTCTCGGCGTCGGGCATGTTCTCGTGCTCACCCAGCTCGGGGAGCGGGGCTTCCTGCCACGGCACCTCGCCCGGCAGGTCGGCCTGTTCGGCGAGCCAACGGATCACGTTGAGGTCGCCGGCGGTCCAGTCTCCGCGCCCCTCGCCGTCGCACGGCGCCAGGGACTCGAGTTCGAGCGGCGCGCTCGTCGTGAACTCGTTGCCGGCCCAGCAGTTGCGGAACGTCGAGATGTCGCCGTCGGCCGAGGCAACGGCGAGGTCGGCCTCCCCACTTCCCGTCACGACGTTGTCGCGCACGATGTTGTCGAACGAGTCCCACAGGATCGGGCCGTCGGGGATGTTGATCTCCAGGTTCTTCTGCTCGTCGCACGGGAGGTCCCATTCGTCCTCGGTCGGCAGATCGTCGTTCGGCGTCTCTTCGAGGTACGGCACGAGGCCGATGCCGGTGCGGAAGTGGTCGTCGACGCGGTTGCGCTCGATCACGTTGCCGATGCCACCGGCGACCAGGATGCCGTTGCCCTGCGCCAACAGTGCGACGTCGATCGCCGCGGTGTCGGGCTGGTTGTTGTCGTAGAGCACGTTGCCGACGATCGTCGTCTCACGCTCGGGGTAGCAGAGCTCGTAGCTGCCGGAGTTCGGGACGATGCCGGCCCGGTTGTTGTGCCACGTCGAGTTGACGATCAGCAGGTTGCCACCCGAGTTCGTACCCGAGTAGCCGAGCCCGTTGTGCGACGAGATGACGTCAGTGATGACGGCGTCGCAGGGATAGCACTGACCGATGTAGACACCGGCGTCGCGGCTGCCGATCGTGTGCGAGTGCTCGATCTGTCCCTTCACCGAATCGAACGCGTAGATGCCGTAATCACCGGTGCGGTACGTGGTGATGTACGACGCCCGATATCCCTCCGACGACACCCAGAACAAGCCGTTGTTGGTGTAGTTGATCGTCGTCAGGTTCTCGACGGCGACGCCATTTGCGCCGAGCACGCGGATGCCGTTGTCGAGTTCGAGCTGCCCGTCGAGCACGACGCCGTCGCGGTCGGTCCCGCGGATGGTCAGTTCGTCGGTCTCGACGTCGACCGCTTCGACGTACGTGCCGGGTTCGATCATGACGAGTTCACCCGGCTGGGCGGCGTCGACCGCGGCCTGGATGGTGTCGTACTCGGCCGGCACCCAATACACACCGTCGTCGTCGCCCTCGGCAACGGTCGTCTCCGGCGTCTCGACCGTGGTGTCGGTCGGGGGGTCGGTCGTGGTGTCGGTCGTTGGCGTCGTCGTCTCCGTCGTGCCCTCGGTGGTGGGCGCCGTCGTCTCGGCGAGCGTCGTTGCGGGGGCGTCGGTCGTGTCCGCCGTCGCCTCGGTCGTGTCGGCGTCGGTGGTCGCCGACTCGGTCGACTCCCCGTCGCTGCCACAACTCGCCATCAGCAAGCCCCCACACACAGCAAGTGTCGCGAGTTTCTTCAAGGGTCCTCCTCGGGTGGATGGATCGTGTTCAGCCCGTCACGATGACGGTGCCGACCATGCCCACGGTCTCGTTGCCGTGGATCGAACAGTAGTAATTGAACTCACCGGGCTCGGTGAAGACATGGGAGTAGACGTCGCCGGGTTGGAAGTCCGCGACCTCGACCCCGAACGGGGATGCGCTGTCCTGCACCATCAGGACGTCGTGTTCGTTGATCCCGCGGTTCTCCCAGACGACCTCGTCACCGACGTTCACCTCGACGACCTGGGGTCGGAACGAGTTGTCGAGTCCGATGACCGGCACGAGGACGCCGGTCGGCTCGACGGTGGGCGCGGTCGTCACCGGGGTGGCCGCGGTGCCCGTGGTGCCCGGTGCAGAGGTCGCCTCGGCTCCGTCGACGGTCGTGACGTCGGACGTCGTCTCGGTGCTCGCCGGTTCGTCGTCGGTCCGGGCCTGTGCGGCGGCGAGGCGGGACTCGAGCTGTCGGGTGGCGACGCCGGCATCGTTGGCATCGTCGCCGCAGGCGGCCAGCACGAGCGGCGTCACGACGGCCACGATGAGGCCCTTCCTCACGAGCGCCGTCGTCTTCGTCAAGGTCGTCCCCGTCGGTGTCTTCCTGAAAAACAACGTTCTCACGAGGGCACATGATGGACGACAGAACGCGCGTGTTGCACGTACACGCGCGTTATTTCCGGAACGACGTCACTGACCGGGCAGCACGTAAGCCCCGAATTCGTCGCGCAGGGTCTTCTTCGAGAACTTCCCGACGCTCGTCTTGGGCACCTCGTCGATGAACACGACGTCGTCGGGCAACTGCCATTTCGCGACCTTGCCGGCGAGGTACTCGAGCACCTCGTCCTTGGTGATCTCCTCACCGGGAGCCACCACGACGCACGCAAGCGGACGCTCGGACCAGCGAGCGTGGGGCACCCCGATGACCGCTGCCTCGGCGATCTTCGGGTGCGCCATCAGCTCGTTCTCGAGCTCCACCGACGAGATCCACTCGCCGCCCGACTTGATGAGGTCCTTGGTGCGGTCGACGAGGCGGATACGTCCCCGAGCGTCGACGGCAGCGACGTCGCCCGTGCGCAACCAGCCGTCGGCGGTGAAGCTCTCCCCCACCCGCTCGTCGTTGTAGTACGTGGCGGCGATCCAGTTGCCGCGACACTGGAGCTCACCGGAACTCTCGCCATCCCACGGCACCGGCTCCTGCGTGTCGGGGTCGACCACGCGCATCTCGACACCGAAGTTGATGCGACCGACCATCGTGCGCAGGTCGGCCTGCTCCTCCACCGGCAGTGAGTGTTCGTCGGCGTCGAGCTGACACACGGCGGCGATCGGGCTCGTCTCGGTCATCCCCCACGCCTGGAGGATCGGCAGGCCGAGCTGTTCGCGATATGCCTCCGACAGCGCCTTGGGGACCGCCGATCCGCCGCAGGGGATCGCCCGCAACGACGACGTGTCGCGGCCCTTCAGCTCGGGGAGGACCTGCATCCAGATCGTCGGCACACCTGCAGCGACGGTGACGTGCTCGTCGACGATCAGGTCGGCGATCGCCGGGCCGGACAGGTCGGGGCCGGGCATCACGAGCGACGAGCCGGCCGCGACGCCGGCGTGGGCGAGGCCCCAGGCGTTGGCGTGGAACATCGGGACGACGGGCAGGATCACGTCGGACTCGCGAGCGCCGAGCGAGTCGGCGGTCATCGCCCCCATCGTGTGCAGGAACGTGCTGCGATGGCTGTAGAGCACGCCTTTCGGATTGCCGGTCGTGCCGCTCGTGTAGCACATGCTCGCCGCCCGGTGCTCGTCGTCGACGGTGAACTCGACCGGCGACGCCGCCGACAGCAGTTGCTCGTAGTCGAGCAGCTCGTGTCCGTTGAGATCGTCGGGGATGTCACCGACACCGTCGTCCATCAACACGAGGTGCTTCAGCCGCTCGAAGGTCGGCAGGAGCGGGGCCAGGAGGGCGAGCAACGAGCGGTCGACGAAGATGACCTCGTCGTCGGCGTGGTTGACGATGTAGGTGAGTTGCTCGGGGAACAGCCGGATGTTCAGGGTGTGCAGCACCCGGCCGGTGCACGGCGCCGCGAAGTAGAGCTCGAGGTGGCGCGCGGTGTTCCACGCGAAGGTCGCGACCCGCCCGTCGTCGGTGATGCCGAGGTCGTCGAGCACGCCGCCCAGCCGGCGGGTGCGCTCGGCCCAGTCGCCGTAAGTGATCCGCTCGCGCCCCGACCCGGTGGCGGTCACGATCTCCTTGTGGCGGTGGTACTGCTCGGCACGATCGAACAAGTGCGTGATCGTCATCGGAACGTCTTGCATCAACCCCTGCATGTCCGGAACGGTAATCCACGCGGCGCCGAGCGCCGCGAGCCGAGCGATAGCGTCGGAGCGATGACCGAGGCCGAGACCTCCCCACTGGAGGCGCCCGACGCACCCGTCCCCTGGTGGGGACCGGTCGCCATCGCTGCATGGGTCGTCCTCGTCGTCCTCGGCTACATCGGCACCGCCGTCGCGTTCGGGTGGGGCGACGACCATCCCGCCGTGCTCCTGATGCTGCACAGCCGGGTGCGACACCTGCTCATCGCACTCGGCAGCGACATCTCGTTCTGGGCATACGCGAGCATCGCGTTCGTCCGCCTGGCCCTCGCCTACGTCGTGTGCCATCTGATCGGCCGCGCCTACGGCACGAAGGTGCTCGTCTGGATGGGGCGCTTCCTCGGTGTCTCCCGCGAACAGATGAACCACATGATCCGAATGTTCCACCAGGCGGAGTGGGTCGTGGTGCCGTTCTTCACGGGCTCCAACCTCGTGGCGGTGATCACCGGCATGGTCCGCACGAAGATCCCACGTCTGGTCGCGCTCGTGACGATCGGACTGATCCTGCGCCTGATCCTGTGGTGGGGGGTGGCCCAGGTCGCCGACGACGAGATCGACGAGGTGCTCGACTGGCTCAACCGCTATCAGCGACCGGCGTTGATCGCCGGCATCGTGATCACCGCCGCCGCCGTCGCCGTCAACCTGTGGCGCGGTCGTCGCTTCGAACTCTGACCCGACGGATGGTCGTCACTCGGCCGTGCGTGCCACAATGCCGAGATGGCACAAGTGACCCTTCGTGGGAACCCCTTCAACACCAATGGCGACCTGCCGGCCGTCGGCTCGTCCGCCCCGTCGTTCAGCCTGGTCGGCAGCGACCTGAGTGAGATCTCGAGCAGCGACCTGGCCGGCAAGAAGGTCGTCCTCAACATCTTCCCGAGCATCGACACCCCGACGTGCGCCCAGAGCGTCCGCCAGTTCAACGAGAAGGCGGCCGGTCTCGAGGACACGGTCGTGCTGTGCGTCTCGGAGGACCTCCCCTTCGCCGCCGGCCGTTTCTGCGGCGCCGAGGGCATCGAGAACGTGAAGACCGGTTCGGGCTTCCGCAGCGATTTCGCCGAGCAGTACGGCGTGCGGCTGACCGAGGGGCCGCTGGCCGGCGTCATGGCACGAGCCGTCGTCGTGGTGGACGAG
>NZZV01000195.1 GCA_002698945.1 Acidimicrobiaceae bacterium | reverse complement strand
CGACGAGCCGGGCACGATCGTCGATGTCGCGGTCGCGGCTGGTGACTTCACCACACTGGTCGCCGCCGTCGAAGCCGCCGGCCTCGTCGAGACCCTGTCCGGCGAGGACGAGCTGACCGTCTTCGCTCCCACCGACGCCGCCTTCGAATCACTGGGCCTCACCGCCGAGGAACTCCTCGCCGACACCGAGACCCTGACCTCGATCCTCACCTACCACGTCGTCCCCGGTGAAGTGCTCGCCGCCGACGTCGTCGCACTCGACGCCCAGTCCGTCGCCACCGTCAACGGCGCCGAGGTCGACATCAGCGTCGACGGCGACACCGTCATGGTCAACGACGCCACCGTCGTCACCGCCGACGTCGACGCCAGCAACGGCGTCATCCACGTCATCGACACCGTCCTCCTGCCGCCCGCCGGCTGAGCCGGCCAGACACGTGAGGGGAGCCGTTCGCTGGGTTCTCGGCTCCCCTCGCGAAGACCGACGTACCACGGTCGGTCTGCCGTCGCCGGGTCGCACGCTCCCGCCGTGCGATCCGGTGACGGCGCTCTCGCCAGTCACGTGAGTGCCGTCACGCCGGCCTCACACCAACCAGCTACCTCATCGGGTCCGGCCCGGCGCTCTTCGCGTCGGGCCGGTCCCGTCTGCCGTCGCTCGGCGACCGTCGCCTAAGTTGAGGACATGACCGACACCGCCGCCGCTCCCCCCGCCCAGCGCGAGCGTTGGACCGCCCAATGGCGAGAACTCAAGGCCGAGGTGGTCGACACCGGACTGTGCACCGGATGTTCCGCCTGCGTCGTCACGTGTCCCCATGACGTGATCGGCTACGAGCACGAGGAGGGCAAGTACCTCCCGTTCCACCTCGAGGACTCGCTCGGCCCCGACAACTGCATCCACGGCTTCGGCGAGGAAGGTGGGTGCACCACCTGCACCCGAGCCTGTCCGCGCTTCCGAGCCTGGGAACCGGCCGCCGACATGCACCTGTTCGGCAAGGTCCGCGAACCCGACGAGATGGCGGGCATGTGGCGCAAGCTGCTCCTCACCCGGGCCTCCGACAAGACGGTGCACGAGATCGGCCAGGACGGCGGCTTCGTGTCGGCGATGCTGATCTGGTTGCGGGACAACGACTACATCGACGCCGCCCTGGTGTCCGGCGTGGAGGACGACGACCGTTGGAAGGCCAAGCCGGTCGTGGTGTCGACCAAGGACGAGATCCTCGCCACCGCCGGCAGCCGCTACACGTACTGCGCCAACCCCCTCGCGTTGCCCGAGGCCCGCGAACGGGGCTTCGAACGCCTCGCCTTGGTCGGCATGGGCTGCCAGACGTCGTCACCGCCGACGATGTGGGACCGCAAGGCCGGCAAGGTCTCCAAGCCGTTCCTGTTCAACATCGGCCTGCTGTGCTCGAAGACCTTCGACGACGCGATCTTCACCGAGCTGTTCGAGGCCAAGTACGGCCTCAAGAAGCAGAACATGAAGAAGATGAACATCAAGGGCGTGTTCCAGATCTGGATGGACGACGGCTCGTACCACGAGATCGACCTGAAGGAGTGCCACGCCTGGACCCGCAAGGGCTGCATGCACTGCCCGGACTTCGCGGCCGAGCACGCCGACATTTCGACGGGCGGGATCGGCGAGGACAACGACTGGACGCTCACGATCGTGCGCACCGAACTCGGCGAGGAGGTGATCGACCGCATGATCGCCGACGGCTCGATCGAGGCCAAGCCCGCTCAGGAAGACGAGACCGCGATGCGGCTACTGCGTCTGCTGTCGATCGTCAGCCGTCGCCGCTGGCCCGACGACGCCGACGCCGCACCCGCCATCGGCGTCCCCCCGCCCAAGAAGAAGAAAGCCGCCGCCGCCCCCAACTGACCGCACGGATGGTGTCGGATCCCTTCCGTGGTTTCGGCTCGTGCCGGGCAGGACCTGACGGCACGGAAGGGATCCGACACCATCCGTGCCGATGAGCGTCAGCCCGCGCCGCGGCAGGTCGTGAGGTCGGACTGGAAGCGGGCGACGATCTCCATCGCCGCCTCTTGGCCGTCGGCCGCCTTGGTGAAGACGTCGTCCAGGTCGTCGAACCCGGCTTGCTCGTCCTCGGTCAGCTCGAAGTCGTCGACCTGCTCGTGCATGCAGTCGCGCTCGGCCTCGCTCAACGGCTGACCATCGGTCCCGTTCGCGGCGTCGATCATCTCGTGCGCCAGCTCGTCGGTGGGCGGCGACGAGGTGCCGCACGCGGTGAGGAACCCGAGCGAGACCAGGGCAACGGCGAGCATCGAACGACGACGATTCACAGTGGAGCAAGGCTATCGACAGGTGCGGAGGATCAGCCCTCACCCGGCGAGTTCGACGGCGCGGTGGAAGATGCCGTCGAGCATCGGCTCGGTGAGTCGACCGGTGAAGGTGTTCTGCTGGCTCGGGTGGAACGAGCACAGCAGGATCGGTCCACCGTCGAGTTCGACCTCGACCCCGTGACCGAACTTGGGCTTCGGTCGCAGCCCGAAGTGACGGCACGCGGCGTCGTATCCGAACCCGCCGAGACACACGACGACGCGTGCCCGACGCAACAGCGCGAACTCTCGCTCGAGGAACGGCGCACAGGCATCGCGCTCGTCCGTCGTGGGCTTGTTGGCGGGCGGGGCGCACTTGACCGCCGCCGTCACCCAGGCGTCGGAGAGGGCCAGCCCGTCGTCGGCCGACACCGACGTCGGCTGGTTGGCCAGTCCGGCACGGTGCATCGCCCGAAACAACCAGTCACCGGACCGGTCGCCGGTGAACACCCTGCCGGTCCGATTGGCGCCGTGAGCCGCCGGAGCCAAACCCAGCACGACGATGCGGGCGCGGCCGTCGCCGAAACCCGGAATCGGTCGACCCCAGTACTCCTCGTCGCGGAACGACGCCCGCTTCTCGGACGCGACCCGCTCCCGCCACTCGACCAGGCGCGGACAGGCACGGCATCCGACCACGTCACGTTCGAGACGACGCAACGTGTCGCGCCGCGCGCGAGCCGAGGCGGCGAAGTCGGAACGGTCGTCGTCGGCAGCGCGTGTCACGACGAACGACAGTAGGTTGAACGGGAGATGGCGCGAAAGACTCCCCCGGCCAAACCCACCACGATGCTCCTCGTCCGGCACGGCCAGACGCCCACCACCGGTCAGTCCCTGCCGGGCCGCGCTCCCGGCCTGCATCTGGCCGACACCGGCGTCCGACAGGCCGAGCGCGCCGCCGAACGACTCGCCGAACTCTCCCGGGTCGACGCCCTGTACTGCTCACCGCTGGAGCGGACCCGCGAGACCGCCAAGCCGATCGGGAAGGCCCTCGGGCTCACGCCCAAGGTCCGCAAGGGACTCCTCGAGTGCGACTTCGGTGAGTGGACCGGCGCCAAGCTGAAGGACCTCTTCAAGCTGCCGGAGTGGAAGACGGTGCAGCAGGCACCGTCGCAGTTCCGGTTCCCCGGCGGCGAGAGCTTCACGGAGATGCAGGTGCGCATCGTCACGGCGATCGAGGAGCTCGTCCGTGAACATCCCGGTGGCACGATCGTCTGCGTCAGCCACGCCGACCCGATCAAGGCTGCGATGGCTCATGCACTCGGCACCCACATCGATCTGTTCCAGCGGATCGTGATCTCGACCTGCTCGATCAGCGCCGTGGCCTACGCCCCGAGCGGCCCGATCGTGCTCGCCGTCAACTCCACCGGCGGCTCGCTGAAGGAGTTGGCGCCGTCATGAGCGTGTTCTACGAGTTCGAAGACGTCGATGCGTTCACGACCGGCGCCATCGGGCAGCCGGGGTCGCGCGTGTTCTACCTCCAGGCGCGCCACGGCAAACAGCGCGTCGCCGTCAAGTGCGAGAAGCAACAGGTGAGCGCCATCGCCCAGTACCTCCGCACGGTGCTCAACGACCTCCCGCCGCCCGACGACCGGCCGGTCTCCAGCGCGCTCGAACTCGCCGAGCCGGTACACGAGGCGTTCGTTCTCGGCCCGATCGGCCTCGGCTACGACCGGACCTCGGACCGGCTCGTCGTCCAGCTCGAGGAGTTCCGCCTCGAGGACGAGGACGACACCGCCGGTCTCGACACCGGCGCCGACGACGCCGACACCGACGGCCACATCCGGCTGTACGTGACCCGCGGTCAGGCCGCCTCGTTCTGCGAACGGGCCGAACAGGTGGTCGCGGCGGGACGCCCCGACTGCCAGTGGTGCGGGAGCCCGATCGATCCCGACGGCCATCCGTGTGCGCGGATGAACTGACCCGGACGAACGACCGGAACACCGACATGTCTCCCGACGAGCTCGCCGACCCGATCTCGTTCTTGACCCACGCCGAGGTCGAGATCGAGGGCCGCATGCCGTGGAGTTCGAACGCGACCTTCCTGACCACCCTGCGCTGCGACGGTGCCGGCGGCGCCGACGGTGCCGGCGGCGTCGTCGAGCAACAGGCGATCTACAAGCCCGTGCGCGGCGAACGTCCGCTGTGGGACTTCGAACCGGGGCTGCACCGGCGTGAGCGGGCGATGTTCCTGCTGTCCGAGCAGCTCGGCCTTGATCTCGTCCCCCCGACGGTCATCCGTGACGGCCCGCTCGGTGAAGGCTCGTTCCAGTGGTTCGTGCCCGCCGACCATTCCGAGCACTACTTCACGATCTACGAGCAGCGTGAGCACTTGCACGATCGCTTGCGGGAGATGGCGGTGCTGGACGTGATCGCCAACAACACCGACCGCAAGTCGGGGCACTGCCTGTTGCAGCCCGGGCCCGACGACGACGCGACGCTCGACCGGGTCTGGGCGATCGACAACGGGTTGTGCTTCAGCGTGCCGTACAAGGTGCGCACGGTCATCTGGGAGTTCGCCGGCGACACGATCGACGACGCCCTGCTCGAGCGGATCGCACCGTTGATCGAGGTGGTTCCCGCGCCGATCGCCGACCTGCTCGACGACGACGAGGTGGTGGCGCTCCAACATCGGGCGACCAAGCTCGTCACCGAGCGGGTGCTGCCCTCCGAGGACGGCAACTACCACAACTACCCCTGGCCGCTGGTCTGACGCCGGTGTCCTGATGGTCGACGAGCCACTCGACGCCCTGATCCACTCCGTCGACCTCGACGGTCTCGTCCGGATGATCGACGACCGGTGCTCCGACCGGGACTGGCAGGGTGTGCTCCGCCTCCGCGACCGGTGCGCCGCGGCGACGCGCGAGACGGGTCGACAGCTGTGGCCGGCAGCGACGCTCGCCGAGTACCGTCTCGCCCTGCTCGCGCCGCCCGAGTGGGCGGCGACCGTCCTCGACGGTGAGTCGGGCCGGTTCACGATCGGTCCGCTGTCCGAGGTCGCGGCCCAGCACCACACCTGGACCGAACTCGCTCCGCACGTGCCACCGGTACCGGTCGCGCTGTTCACCGCCCACGAGCGGGCGATCCGAGGAGAGACGATCGACCCGTCGACGATCGACCGTCTCCCCCCGGTGCTCGACATCTCCGCCGAACTCCGTCCGTGGGAACCCCGGTACCCGGTCTCGACCTACAGCGACGCCGGAGCCGAGCACCCTGAGCCGGACCCGGTCGGGGAACTCGTCCCGGTCACCGTCACTCCCGGCGGCGTCGCGATCGATGACGACACCACCGAGTTGGCGGTACGTCAACTCCTCGAGGCCTGGACCGCCGGCTCGACCGGACGCGCCGAGGTCGCCTGCGTGGAAGGCACCCACCTCGACGCATTGTCGGCGCTCGGTGTCCGTTCGGCACGGGTGGCCGAGATCTCCGCAACCGACGCGCTGGCACGGCTCGCCTGGGCCGGCGCGTCCGGCGGCGCTCAGGGGCGCCGCCGTGGGATGGCGATCGGCCGGTTCTCGGCGTGGTGGTTGCTCGGAGCGATCGGCGATCTCCACGACGACTGGCCGCCCACGGACGACGACGTCGTCGAGCTGCTCGACGAGTTGCGGTGGTACCGGTGGGACGCCCACGAACCGGTGGGCGGCTGGCGGCTGCAGCTATTGATCGAGAACGCCACGGAAGGCGTGGCCTGGGCGATCAACGCCGCCGACGACGCCTGACGCCCTGCACCGGGTCAGGGGAGGCAGGCAAGCGGGTCGGATGTCGAAGGGAACGGGGAGGCACAGCCGAGCCGTTTCCGGAGATCATCCGACCCGGTGAGGAGGGTTCGCGCAGGCCCGGGTCGGGTGATCTTCCGAAACGTCGACTTCGTCGCCGTTCCGTGCGACACCCGACCCGAAGCTGCGCGAACGTGTGATCGTCAGCGGCCCTGGAGGGCTTCGATCAGCTTCGGCATCACCTTGTGGACGTCGCCCACGATGCCGAGGTCGGCGACACCGAAGATCGGCGCCTCCGCGTCCTTGTTGATCGCGATGATGTTCTTCGAGCCCTTCATACCCACCATGTGCTGGGTGGCGCCCGAGATGCCGGCGGCGATGTAGACGCTCGGCTTCACGACCTTGCCGGTCTGGCCGACCTGCATCGAGTACGGCACCCAGCCGGCGTCGACGATCGCACGCGACGCACCGGGGGCACCCTTCAGGAGCTTGGCCAGGCTCTCGACCATCTCGAAGCTCTCGGACTGTCCGAGGCCGCGACCGCCGGCGACGACGACCGCCGCCTCGTCGAGCTTCGGACCGGTCGTCTCCTCGACGTGGACGGCGGTCACCTTGGCACCACCGGTCGCACCGAGATCGGGCACCGGTGCCGAGACGACCTCGCCAGCACCGGCATCGCCGGGCGCGGGCTCGAAGGACTTCGGGCGGAATGCAGCGAGGAACGGGCCCTCACCGGTGAACGTCGTGGTGACGAGCTGCTCGCCGCCGAACACCGGCGTCGTGACCTTCAGCGAATCGCCGTCGACCTCGACCTGGGTGTTGTTGGTGAGCACCGTGCGGTCGAGCTTGACCGACAGGCGGCTGACGATGTCGCGACCCTCGTAGTTCTGGGGGAACATGATGAGGTCGGGTCGGTCGCCGCCGTCGATGACGGCCTTCATCGCCGCCGCACCGGCGGCGCCGGGCAGATTGCCGGCGAGGTCGCCGGTGGAGTACACCTTGGCGGCGCCGTACTCTCCGAGCGTCGACGCGATCGCGTTGCCGTCGCCGACGACGAACGCCGAGACGGTGCCGCCGAGGCTGCGGGCCTTGGTGAGCAGTTCGAGCGTGGCCGGGGTGGCCGCTCCGTTGGTTTCCTGAGCGAAGACCCAGATGTTGTCGATTCCCATGTCTGTCGTCTCCTTGCTCAGATGACCTTGAGTCCCTCGAGGAACTCGACGATCTTGAGGTGCGCTTCGCCCTCGTCTTCGATGATCTCGCCGGCTTCGCGAGCCGGGGCCTGTGCGACGTCGACGATCTGCTGGTCGGCGCCGGCCCAACCGACGGGCGTGACACCCAGATCGGCGGCGGTGACCTCTTCGACCGGCTTCGACTTGGCGGCCATGATGCCCTTGAAGCTGGGATAGCGGGGCTCGACCACACCGGCGGTCACGCTGACGAGCGCCGGCGTCGGGCACTCGACCTCGTCGTAACCTGCCTCGGTCTGACGGGCGACCTTCACCGTGCCGCCCTCGACCGCGACGCTCTTGGCGAACGTGATCGACGGCATGCCGAGCACCTCGGCCATCTGCTCGGGGACGGTGCCCGTGTAGCCGTCGGACGACTCGGTCGCGGCGATGATCAGGTCGGCGTCGCCGAGCTTCTTCGCCGCCGCGGCGAGCACCTTGGCCGTGGTGAGGGCGTCGGAGCCCGCCAGGTCGGGGTCGGACACGAGCACGGCCTTGGCCGCACCCATCGCCAGCGCGGTGCGCAGGCCGGAGACCTCACCGTTGGGCGCCATGGAGATGAGGCTGACTTCGCCCTCACCCGCCTTGTCGACCAATTGCAGGGCCATCTCCACGCCATAGCTGTCGGACTCATCCAAGATGAGCTTGCCCTCTCGCTTCAGCGTGTTCGTCGAGGGATCCAGCTCGCCCGGCTGCGCCGGGTCGGGGATCTGCTTCACGCACACGATCACGTTCATGGATTCACAAGCTACCCGTGGGTAGTTCCCGGACCCAAAGTCGGAGCGCATCGTTTCGGACGATGGCGTGCCTGCCGGACCGATCAGCGTCACGCGGCTCGCCGCTCAGGAGTGTGCGGGCACACCGACGCGATACGGTTCGCGGTCTTGCGGATCCTGCTCATCGTCAACTCGTTCGCGTCGTCCGTGACGGCGCGCAACACGGTGATCGTGCACCGGCGTCTGGCTCGCGGCCACGACGTCGAGGTGGTCGAGACCAACCGCCGCGGCCACGCGACCAGGTTCGCACTCGACGCCGCGCGGCAGGGATTCGACGTCGTCATCGGGTACGGCGGCGACGGAACCCTGAACGAGGTCGCCACCGGAATCGCCGGCACCGACACGGCGCTCGGGGTGCTCCCGGGTGGCTCGACGAACGTGTTCGCACGCACGCTCGGCATGCCGAACGACCCGATCGAGGCGGCCGACCACCTCGCCCGCGGCATCGACGGCGCGGATCTCCGGCCGATCGGACTCGGCAAGGTCAACGGCCGGTTCTTCTGCTTCCACACCGGTATCGGATTCGACGCCGCCGTCGTCCGGGCGGTCGAGCAGCGCGCCTCGCTGAAGCGATGGCTCGGGCACCCGCTGTTCATCACCGCCGGCCTCACCACGTGGTTGCGCGGCTACGACCGGACACGTCCCCACTTCTCGCTGACATCGCCCCAGGGCCGGATCGACGACGGCTTCTTCTCCATCGTGTTGAACACGAACCCGTACACCTACCTCGGGAACCGCCCGCTCGACCTGTCGCCGGACGCCGGGCTCGACCGGGGACTGGTGGTGCTCACGTTCCGCACGCTGCGGGTGTTGCCGATCCTCCGAGGGCTGGGCGGAGCGTTGCAGGGTGGCGGCGTGACGACGAGCGACCAACTGGTGGAGTGGACCGACGTGGCCCGGCTCACGGTGGCGGGTGACGGTCCGTTCCCGTACCAGCTCGACGGCGACTACCTCGGCAACGTCGACCGGCTCGAGTTCGAGCACGTTCCCGACGCCGTGCAGCTCGTCTTCCCGGCCCCCTGACCGCCGGGCTGCCAGCGTCCGTCAGCGGCGGCGGACGTCGAGGGCGACATCGGGCACGTTGGTGCAGATGCCGTCGACGCCCCACGACATGAGTTCCCGCATCCGGTCGGGATCGTCGCAGGTCCAGACGTTGACGGCGAGTCCGAGCGAGTGGGCGCGACGGACGGCGGCCTCGTCGAGTCGGTCGACCCAGGGATGGATCGCCACGTGTCCGGCGGCGGCGACGCCGGCGATGGTGACCTCGTCGGCGTGGTAGGTGAGCACCGCCGTCCTCGCCGCCGGCACCACGCGTCTCCAACGGTCGACGGTGGCGGGACGGAACGACGACATCAGCCAGCGCGCTGGTGCACCGCGCCGGACGATCTCGACGGCTGCTCGGTCGACCACCCAGTCGGTCACGTCGAAGTCGGGTTCACCCCGGTCGTTCTTGATCTCGATGTTGACGGCGACGCCGGCGCAGGCGTCGAGCGCCGCCGACAGCTCGGGGATCGACTCCGGCAGGTCGGTCGCTCTGGTGGCCCTGATGATGCGTCCGTCGACGAGGTGCGGGTCGTGGTGGACGACGAGTCGGTCGTCGGCGGTGCGTCACACGTCGAGTTCGATCATGTCGACACCCATCGCGACAGCACGCTCGAACGCGGCGATGGTGTTCTCGGGTTCGGCGACCGAGGCGCCGCGATGGGCGATGACGAGGGTCATGGCGTCATCGTGCCACGCGCTCCGAAGTTGACGGCAGACGCCACGATCACGCTGCGATCGACTTCGCGATCGAACCCGTCCTCCCACCGATCGAACCTCCACCATCTGAAAAACAGATGGACGTATAGCTTCTATCTATCTTCTTGCGATACCCCCGGGTGGGATCTACTGTGTCGTGCGAACTGGCTTCCCCCCGGTTCACCCGTCTGACCCCCACCCTTTACGAGGAGTTCACGTGTCGAACCTCGCGTCTGCCCTTGCTCTCGCCGCCGCCGATGATGTGTGGCGTGATCACGCGTTGTGCCGCGACACCGATCCCGAACTCTTCTTCCCGGTCGGCACGACCGGCCAGGCCCTGGTCTCCCAGGACCACGCCAAGCAGGTCTGCCGTGAATGCACCGTCCAGCAAGAGTGTCTCGACTACGCACTCGACACCAACCAGGACTCGGGCATCTGGGGCGGGCTCACCGAAGAGGAGCGCCGCTCCATCCGTCGCCAGCGCGCCGCAGCCGCGCGTGCGGCACGCCAGCAGGCCAGCTGAACATCTCGGCCCTGCCGCGTGGGGGAAGTCTGTTCGCCGACCGCGGATCACGGCCGCAGCGCCGATTCGGCGCGCTGCACGAGTTCGGCTCGGCGTCGGG
>NZZV01000194.1 GCA_002698945.1 Acidimicrobiaceae bacterium | reverse complement strand
CCGCGTGGTCGGGCTCCGCGTGGTCGGGCTCCGCGTGGTCGGGCTCCGCGTGGTCGGGCTCCGCGTGGTCGGGCTCCGCGTGGTCGGGTTCGGCGTGGTCGGGTTCGGCGTGGTCGGGTTCGGCGTGGTCGGGCTCCGCCTGGAGCTGAACAGAGCCGCGTTCTCACACCTTCCCGCTGGCCGGGGAGATCGTTGGAGATTGCCGACGATGCACTAGCTTGGGCATCGATCGAGGAGGCCGTTGTTGACTGAACCCGGCGCGGTGCCCGTCCGTCAGCAGGGCGAACCCGCAACATCGAGCGGGCGACTGTCAGCCACCACGCAGGTGTGGATGATCATCGCCGTGATGGTCGCCCTCCTCGGGGCGATCTTCGCAGTCCTGCCCGATGCCGGACAGCCGCTACGTTCGGCGCCGTGGTGGATCGTCCTGCTGCTGATCCCCGCCAACGCGATCGCTGAGCGAACCGCGTTCGACATCGAGATCGGCGACGAGGGTCACTCGTTCTCGCTGTCGGAGCTCCCGGTCGCATTCGGGGTCGTGTTCTTACCACCGGGTTTGGCCGTCCTCGCTCGCCTCGGTGGGGCCATGCCGATGATGTACGGGCCTCGACGGAACCGCGGCATCAAGCTCGTGTTCAACCTGGTGCTGTTTGCGACCGAGACGATGCTGGCGGTGATCGTGTCGCGAATGTTCGTCCAGTGGTGGGGCGACACGGACGTCGTCGTGCTCATCGGCACGATGTGCGGCGTGCTCGTCGGCACGTCGAGTACCGGACTCGCCGTCGCTTCGGTCGTGTCG
This sequence comes from Acidimicrobiaceae bacterium, assembly GCA_002698945.1. Taxonomy (GTDB): domain Bacteria; phylum Actinomycetota; class Acidimicrobiia; order Acidimicrobiales; family Ilumatobacteraceae; genus Ilumatobacter. The sequence goes on along the minus strand of NZZV01000194.1, from coordinate 16,523 downwards.
CGATTCGAGGGCAGCTTTCTCGCGCGTGCTCGCATCGAGGTTGCATCGCTGTGGTGGTTCTACGTGACCGCGAGCATCTTCGCTGCGATGGGCGTGGCGCTGGCACTGATCGAGCCGTGGCTCGTGGTCGTCATCCTGCCCGCAGCGGCCGGGCTCTGGTACGTGTTGCGCTCGTTCGGGATGCTCACGCAGGAACTGAACGACCTCGATGATCTGCATGGGTTCGCCGGGCGGGTCGGGAGTTCGCTCGATGTGGACGACATCGCCGAGCGCGCCGTCGCCGAACTCGTCGAGTTGATGCGCGCCGACGGCGCCGCCCTGCTCCGTGTGGAGGGCGATGACCTGACCGTGCACCAGTCCGGTCGGTTCGTCGTCACGTTGCCCGAACACGTCGACGATGACCGATGGCGTCTGCTCGCGGGCTCGCCCCACGATCGATTGCTCGCTGCGGACGAGTTGCGCCGCATCGGCGCCGTCACCGACCCTCGGCTCCGGATGCTCATGGTGGCACCGATCCTCGACGGGGATCGCGTGTTCGCAGTACTGGTCGTGGCGGAGCGGAATGTGCAGCGCTTCCGATTCACCGAGGCCGATCTGGCACGGTTGCGCAACATGGCGGATCAGGTGGCGGTCAGCCTGCGTCGAGGCCTGCTCCACGAACAGCTCGAGTACGAGGCACGTCACGACGCACTCACCGGGCTCCCGGGTCGGACGCTGTTCGAATGGTCGGTGCGTGCGGCGCTCGCCGGCGCCCACGACGGTGAGGTCGCCGTGATGATGCTCGACCTCGACCGGTTCAAGGAGGTCAACGACACCCTCGGTCATCACGCGGGCGATGCGTTGCTGGTCGAGTTCAGCCGCCGAATGTCCGAGTTGCTCGGCTCGGACGACATGTTGGCTCGCCTGGCCGGTGACGAGTTCGCTCTGCTGTGCTTCCGTGACGACATCGAGGAGCTGACGACCGTGGCGCGCGGGTGTGTCGAGCTCGGTGGTCGGCCGGTGGTGCTCGACGGGCTGGAGATCGTCGTGACCGTGAGTGTCGGCGTTGCCGTGATCGAAGCGAACGAGACCGATCCGATGCAGCCGATCCGTCGGGCCGACATCGCGATGTACAACGCGAAGTGGCAGCGCAGCGGCGTCGAGCTCTACCGCGACGAGATCGATCGCCGTACGCCGGCGCGGTTGTCGATGCTCGGCGACTTGCGTGCCGCGATCGAAGGCGACGAGCTCGACGTGGTGTTCCAACCCAAGCTCGAGCTCGCGACGGGCGAGATCGTCGGCGCCGAGGCGCTGGTGCGGTGGGACTCGCCGTCTCGGGGTGTCGTGTCGCCGGCCGAGTTCGTCCGGGTGGCGGAGGACACGGGACTGATCAAAGACCTGACCGACCTGGTGCTGAAGCGAGGCGTCGCGGCACTGCGGCTGTTCGACGACGCCGGCCTCGGCTTGCGGCTGGCGATCAACCTCTCGACCCACGACCTGTTCGACACCAAGCTGCCCGCTCGCGTCCTCACCCAGCTCGAGTTCAACCAGGTCCAGCCGTCGGAGCTGACGCTGGAGATCACCGAGTCGTCGTTGCTCGTCGATGCGCCGCGCACTCGGGCCACCATCGACGACCTGCACGATGCCGGCTTCCGACTGGCGATCGACGACTTCGGCACCGGCTATTCGTCGCTCAGCTATCTGCGCCGACTCCCGGTCCACGAGCTGAAGATCGACCAGAGTTTCGTGAGCGGGATGCTGCTCGACCCGCAGGACGAGGTCATCGTCCGGTCGACGATCGATCTCGGGCACAATCTCCAGTTGTCGGTCGTCGCCGAGGGAGTCGAGGACGACGCGACCCTGCGGGCGCTCACCGTGATGGGATGCGACATCGCTCAGGGGTTCGGGATCGCGCGGCCGCTCACCGCTCCCGAACTCATCGCGTGGGTGACCGAGCGACGCCGAGCGTCGCTCGCCCGGCGTGAACTGCCGTCGATCAGTCGACCTGGTTGAGCAGCGGCTCACCGGCCGCCCGTCGCCGGACGTTCTCCATGATGATGTCGACGGCGCGCTCGTCGGCCGGATCGCTGTCGCCCGAACAGTGCGCGGTCACGATCACGTTGGGCAGCTCCCAGAGCGGGCTCTCGACCGGAAGCGGCTCGGTCTCGAACACGTCGAGTCCGGCGCCTCCGAGGTGGCCGGTGACCAGCGCGTCGATCAGCGCCGCCTCGTCGACGATCGGTCCACGCCCGACGTTGACGAACCACGATCCCGGCTTCATGCGGGCGAATGCGTCGGCGTCGAACATCCCGCGAGTTGCGTCGGTGAGCGGCGCGGCGACGACGACGGCATCGGCCCACTCGAGCAGCTCGACGAAGCGATCGTTGCTCCACGTCTCGAACCGGTCGGTCGGATCGGGCGTGCGGCGGAGGCCGACGACGTGCATGCCGAGCCCCTCGGCGCGGGTTGCGACCTCGTGCCCGATCGCACCGAACCCGACGATGCCGAGTCGGCGTCCGGCGAGTTCGACGACCCGACGCTGGTTCCAATGGCGCTGCGCCTGGTCGCGGAGCATGGCCGGGAGATCCCGACTGAGCGCCAGCAGGTACATGATCACCGTCTCGGCGATCGCCGGTGCCGTCGCACCCGAGCCGGTGTTGAACTGCACGCCGCGTTCGATGAGCGACTGGAAGACGGGATGGTCGGTGCCGGCGAACGAGCCCTGGAACCACTGGAGGTTGGGACATCGGACGCACGCTGCCATGAACTGGCGGGAGCGCAGCGGGTACAGGTCGGGGCTGAAGATCGCGATCGTCACCCGCTCCAGGTCGCCAGGCGTCACGTGCTCGTCGCCGACGAGTCGCACCACCTCGATCGTCGGGTCGATCGCCACGAGCTCGTCGCCGCGGGCATCCCAGAAGTCGTCGGAACAGAACAGCACGTCTCCCATCGCCGCCGACCCTAGGCGCTGAACGACCGCTGGACCGTGGCGCTACCGTGGTCGGCGGAGGTGTCTGGGTACCTGGTGGGCTCCGCCGCCTTCAAAGCGGTTGGGACGGGCGATCCCCGTCCGGCGGGTTCGATTCCCGTCCACCTCCGCCAAGGCGTCTCTGGACGTCCACCGAGTGTCATGGCGTAGAGCTTGACCTGGGAGAATGTCTACGGACGTTCATGGACGTCCAGAGGCGTTCATGGAGTGCAACTCTCAGTGTAACTCTCAAACCCGAGCCGTTCGGCGGTAGCTTCGGGTGGGGTACAGCAGTGGGAGGTTCCGCCGTGCCCCGTGCTCCTCGTGGCAAGAGAGTCCACGATCCATCAGACGGATCGTTCGTGGTCGTCAACCGTGCTCCGCGCGGTCAACCCGACCCGTACTTCGATAAGGCGCGCAACGTGTGGGTGGCCCCATGGCGGAAAGCCGACGGTCGCCTTGGCAAGCCGACCGGCCGAACGCGAGCGGCTGCGGAAGCATCTCGCAATCGCCACATCGCCGACGAGGCCGCAGACGCCAAGCTCGGGTCCCTGGCCGATGGGTTCCACGCCGGCACGACGCTGGCTGAGCTCGGCAGGTGGTGGCTGGATCACGTCGCCGTGCATCGTGTTCGCGTGACGACCTGGTCGACGTACGACAAGCAGTTGCGGCTCGTCGGCACGCGGTTGGGGAACGTGCCCGTCCGCAAGCTGCGGGCGGACCAGGTCGCAACGATGGTGTCTGAGCTGGCGAAGTCCGGTTCGCCGTCGCGTGCGCGCAACGTCCGAGCACTCCTCGCGCAAGTGCTCGACGAGGCGGTCAATCTGGGGCTCGCCGACGACAACGTGGCGAAGAAGGTTCGGTCGCCGAGAGTCCCGAAGGTGCAACGGCGAACGCTGAGTCCCGGCGAGGTCTCGCAGTTGCTCGCGGCGTGCGACGAGCGCTACTCAGCCGCCGTTGCCTTGTGTTTCGTGCAAGGGTGGCGCGTCAGCGAGGCGCTCGGACTTGCGTGGCAGGACATCGATCTCGATGCGGGCGCGGTCCGGCTTCGCCGCGGGTCGACGTACGCCGATGGCATCGGAATGGTGCTCGGACCACCGAAGACGAACCGGACGGCTGGGCGGCAGCTCTTGGCTCCGACTGCGCTTGCGCTGTTGAAGGCGCATCGACAGCGGTGGTTGGACATGCGGGAGGAGGCAGTGGTCGCGTGGCCCGCGGTTACCTATGACGGTGAGGAACTCGATCTCGTTTTCGTGACGCCGTTAGGGAAGTCGATGCTTCGCCAGCACGTCGACAAGGCGATCCGGAGGGCGGCCGAACAGATCGGCATCGACCCGTCGGAGGTCGGCACACATACGGGTCGTCGGTCAGTCGTCACCAACCTGTATGCATCAGGGGACCTTGATCTCGAGGACGTCGCCCGATTCGTTGGTCACTCGGACGTGTCCACGACACGCGGCTACGTGCAGTCGGAGGGCGAGCGACCGCTGATGGTCTCGCGCAAGGCCTTCGAGATTCTCGACAGTCGCTCGAACCAGCTGGACGACCTTGAACCGTAGTTGTGCATGGTGGACCTCGAACCGCCGGTGGGTGGGGTTGCTTGGCACGAGCCGAGTCCAAGACCGAGGAGGAGCATCGTGGTGACAGGGACCATCGACGAACAAGGCCGGAGCGGTGACCCGCGGCAACTGTTGACGATTGCCGACACCGCTGACTACCTCGCCATGAGTCGAGGCGCCGTGTACAACCTCCTGCGGACCGGCGAACTCAGGTCGATCCACATCGGCCGGAGTCGCCGCATCGTGCTCGCCGACCTGTGGGAGTTCGTTGATGAGCGAATGGTCGCAGTCTGACGCACGCCACTACTTGGACGGGCGATTCGGGCTTCGCCGCATCGTGATCCTGCCTTTGTCTTGAGATACGACCATGAAGCCACTTTGCGCGTACAGGCGTGTTGCGGAACTGTTCCCGGCGGCGACATCGAGTATCAGGAACGCCGAGCCCTCGTCGGCGAGCTGGCTGGCTCGTCCGACGAGGCGATCGCCGATGTGTCGGCCTGGCTCGGTCGCGACATCGGTCACCAGCCAGCAGGCGCCGTCCACTTCGTGTCGGCGAACGGCCTGGACAGCACGGACCCTCTTCGGAGCGACCACGACGAGAATCACCACCAGCGCGCCGACACCCAGCCCACCAGGCAGCAACAGTCCGAAGAACGCTGCGAACATGACGACCGCTAGCCCAGCGACGACGGTGGCGGACAGCACCGCCATCCTCGACTTCGATCGCCGAAGGTCGGTCAACGCGAGCACGCCGCCTTCGCCGTCTGTCACGAGGCGGTCGGAGGCGTTCAGCAGGAACACCGAGGACGCGATCGATCGGTCGAACCGGCGAGCGTGAAGTTGGGCGGCGCCGAAGAACGTCAGTCCGTCATCGGCGAGCGGATCGTGCGACAACTTCATCGGGGGTGTGGTGCTCGCAGGGGATCGCGTCGAGGTTGACGCTTCCGCTCCGTGCGGCATCGATCGGTACGGCGCACCCACACGGATCCTTCGACACAACCGTGAGCGGAAGGACGCGCTGACCGTTGTCGGGCTGACACGTCAGCCACACGGACAACGGCTCGCCCCGGTCCTGACCGTGCAGGACGTCGACATCAACGACGCTCCGCACGGAGAGCGATAGTCGTTGAGAGCCGGCCATGCGGTCGACTTCGATCGCGCCAACTGGAAGGTCGTGAGGTAGGTGCTCGAGCTGGCGAATGAGTTTCCCGACGGTCAGCATGAGGATCTCCTTCCCGGGAGACTGCTGGTTCGGAGCGCTGCGGCTCGAGGTCGGACCCCATCCGACGATTCAAGTTTACCTGACGGGTGTTTCCGCTTTTGCTTTCTCACGACCTTCCTGAAGGGTGTGGTACGAGAAGGAGCAGTTGGGGTGGGGTGACTTGGTATGGGATCAGGCTTGCTTCGTCGTGCGCCGGGATCGGAGCCTTTCGCGCCGGTGCAGCTCCCGATTCACGGCTTGCTCGATGAACTCCTGGATCGAGATCTCGTCGTCGACGGCACGGCGTCGCAAGCGCTTGACGGTCGATTCCGGAAGCCGCGTGGAAAGGTTCTCGAGCGGCTCGGCTCGCTGCAGTCGGGGTCGCGCCACGGCGCGACAGTACGCCTTCGGAGCGCATCGACCGAAACCGCCACTCGCTTTCAGCATTCTTGCATGCTAGAACTCAGGCGGGCGGAGAGAGGCGCTTCTCCGATGGTCCGAACCGACCAGCCGCCGTTTCCGACGGCGCCGACAGCACGCCGGTCGGTCTCGGCCCTGAGTGGCGTCGGTCGCAGGAGTTGGACGTTCGCCGGGTTCATCTCGCTTGCACTCGTTGCGTTGTGGTGGGCCACGCCGGCCCGCTGGCTGGTTCCGATCGCAGCGACGACTGCGATCCTCGCCTCCATCGTCGACCTACGCGAGTTCCGGGTGCCGAACCCACTCACTCTGGCCGGCTTCGCGTTGACCCTTGCCGCAGCGTCGCCACTCGTGGCGAGCGGCTCACTCGACGCACGGGACCCCGCCGTCGGGGCGGGGCTCATGGCTGGACCGCTCCTCGTCTCGCATCTCGTGACGCGTGGGAGCACACCCGGTCTGGGAGATGTGAAGCTCGCGGGCGTCCTCGGCCTGACGCTCGGAGCGGTGTCGGTCACGGCGGCCTATGTCGGCCTCCTTGCGTCGCTCCTGACGGGTGCCGTCTTCGGGCTCTGGTATCAGCGTCGCACAAGGGGACGAGGATTCCCGTTTGCCCCCGCGATCGCCATGGCGACGCTCGGCGTCCTGTTCGCGGCCGGTGCAGTGGAGAGAGGCGTGGTGTAGGCGATGGAACACCTCCAGCGGCCCGAGGTACTCTCGCCCGAGCGGGCGAGCGATCCGAATCGACGGGTAGGAGTCGGTATGCGAGCGCCGTGGCGCCACCTGATGTTGGGCGGGGCGGTGATCAGCCTGATCGCGCTCGGCTGCTCGTCAGACGACTCGGCCGGCTCGACTTCCACGCCCGCGCCGCCGACAACGGCCGACACCTCTACGACCACCGCCCCGGGTCCGTCGACCGATGCGCCGATCTCGACCTCGACGAGCACGACGGCGCCACCCGAGGACACGACGACGTCGTCGGCTGCCTCATCGACGACGGCCACGACCGAAGCTCCTCCTCCGACCACGACCGAGGCGGCGCCATCCAGTACGGCGATCCCGCAGGCACCGGCTCCGCTCGATCCCGACGACCCGAACAACCAGCGGACGGTCGCACCAGAGGAGCAGCCGATCGTCGAGGCGTATCGGCAGGCGGTCGAGGCCGAGCTCGTCACGTACTCCCGCTGGCCGCTCGATCCGGACAGTCCAGAACTCGTCAACGGGCCGTTCACCGCTCGCGTGATGGAGCCGATCCGCCAAGGGATCGCCGACCGCACGGCCCTCAATCAGGTGCTCGACATCAGCGGTGGAATCACCCTCAGGCCGTATGTCGTCGAGGTCGACGACGGCGACCTCGACCGTGTCTTCGTATGGGACTGCCAGATCGATGCGACGTTCTGGAAGGACGTCGACACCGGCGAGAAGGCACCGCCGGACGCCTTCCCGAACGCTGGGCCGCCCGGCGTCGCGACCGGCGTGGTCGCCGTGATGGTCAACGTCGACGGGCGGTGGTTGCTCGACCAAGGCGCGCTGGAGCCGCAGGCGTGCGCTTGACTGCTGCGCGCCCGCTACTTCTCGCTCTCATCTTCTGCTGCGCGGTCCCGACCCACGTCGACGCTGCGCCGCCGGGTGGTGGTGGGCCGGGGGTGACCCCACCACCGCAGCCCGGACCGATCACCGTGCACCACCGGAACGGGTCAGGTGGCGTCTCGGCGACGACGTCGATCCCGTACGGGTCGACGTTTCGCACGCAGGGCGGAGGTGATCGCGCTCCGTGCACATTCACCTACTACGCCGACCGCGACGGCGACGGCTCAGTCGATCCCGACGCGGTACCTGAGCAGCGACAGTCGATGCAATGGACGTTTCGAGAGACGACCGAGCGCACCGTCGACAGCGAGCACTGGGAGGAAGCTGCTGCGCTGAGTGGAACCGAAGTCGAGGAAATCATCGCGACGTATGGCCCTGTAGACGAGGCCTTCCGGCGCTTCCAGGTGTTCTGCACCGGAACCCAGGGCTCCGGACTCACGACGAACCAGTCGTTGGGCTCGACGCTGGTCTCGGTGCGGGATCCGTTCTGGGGTGTCTTCGCGGGCGTCGCCCGCGTGTGGGCGGGCGTGCAACTCGATCGGCCGTCGCTCTCGACGATTCCGTCGTCGGATGTCTTCGGCGGACTGCCCGTCAACATGCCGACTTCTCTCCAGATCGGCGCCGATCACTGGGTCGTCTACGCGTCGCCACCTGTCGACTTTCGTGGCTGGTCGGCGAGACTCGTGCTGACGCCAGCGGCGCTCGACTTCGTCGTTGGCTTCGAGCCGGACGACGGCTCGGCGGTGACACTGACGGTGCCGTGCTTCGGGGGCTTCGTCGAACCTGACGGCTCCCAGAACATCCCGGCACGAGATGACTCGATCCCGGACTTCGCAGAACCCGGTCAGCTCGACGAGCCGTGCGTCTGGATCCCGCCCGAACCAGGTGATGTCACCATCCGCGCCCAGATCACCTACCGGGTGCGCTACGTCGTCTCCGGCTTCGTCGAGGAACAGCCTCCGTACGAGTGGGAGTCCGATCCGCTGACCGTGCGGGTCGACGAGCTGCGGGCCGTCAACACCCGGCCGGGATCGTGACCCAGGAGGAGCCCATGACCGCCGATCTTGATCTCGACGCACCGTCGCACAGGACGGTCGAACGAGCGAACGTGCCCGGGCCAGCACGACGTGTGCGAGTGCCGTGGCTCGCGGCCGCTGTCGGCGCGGCGCTGCTCACGGCGGCGATCGTCCTCTGGGGCTTCGGCCGTGCGGCCGATCGGCGAGAGGTTCTGATGGTCGCCGAGGCGATCGGGCGGGGCGAGACCATCGAACCGACTGACCTGACCACCTCGTTCGTCGCCGTCGACACCCCGACTCAGCTCTACTCTGCCGAGCAACGCGAGCAGATCGTCGGCTCCATCGCAGCGACCGACCTCGCTCCTGGCGATCTCGTCGGCCCCTCGACCGTGACGTCCGGTGAGAAACTTCCGGAGGGCTGGCAGGACATCGGTGGGCTCCTCCGCGCCGGCAACTACCCGTCGTCGATCGCGATCGGAGATCGCATGCTCGCGCTGCCGCAGGAAGGTGAACCTCTTGGCGTCGAGGTGCTCGTCGTCGACGTGTCGATCGGTGATGACCGAGCGGCCCTCGTCGTGCTCGCCGCCCCGCCGACGGATTCGGGCCGCGTCGCACAGTGGTCGGCGGACGAGAACCTCGTACTCGTCGGAGTCGACCGGTGACGCAGGTCATTGCACTGGCCTCCGTCAAGGGAACCGGCGGTGTGACATCGAGCGCGCTTGGCCTCGCCGCTGCGCTCGGGATGCGATTCGATGCGCTGGTGCTCGAAGCTGACCCGTCCGGCGGGTCACTGCTCGGATGGTGCCCGACGCTGGACCCGACGGCCGGTGGGCTCTACGAGGCGGCCTTCGAGCGAGAACGACCTGGCCTCTCACCGTTCGTCCAGTCGCTCGGCGACATCGGTGTCGTCGTCGCTCAAGGCGAGCCGTACAGGATTGCCGCAGCGCTCGAACGGCCACGAGGCTGGCGATCGCTGCTCGACGGCATCACCGACCACGTGGTCGTCGACCTCGGACGGCTCTTCCCCGGCACGCAAGCGCTCGGCGTCGCCGCCGTCGCCGACCGACTGCTCCTCGTCGCCCCGCCCGAGGCGGGTCCGCTCGCCGCCACCGCCGAGTGGATCGGCCGAGGAGGCCAGCACGCAGCGACCGGCACGCGCATCGAGTCCAGCCGGATCGGACTGCTCACGGCCGACACCGGCGGCGATCGCCGGCAGCGCATCGACCCGCAGCGTCTCGGCGAAGAACTCGGGGTCGAGCACGTCGGCCACCTCCCGTTCGATGGAGCCACGCTCGAGAAGGTGTGCCGCGGCGCCTCGCTCGCCCATCGAAGCATGCGCCGATCCAGGCTCGCCCCGGCGCTCTCCGCCGTTGCCGAGCGAGTCACCGTTGCGTCGACGTCGAAGGCGCGGCGATGAGTCTCACCACCGACGAACTCACCACCCTCGCCGATCGGGTCCGGCGCGAGCACGGCCGACGGCTCCCCGCCGCGCCTGTTCGTGAGTCGCATGGTGATCGAGAGCTCCGTCTCGAGCGAACGAAGTATCAACTGGAGACCGAGATCCTCCCGCTGGTCAACGAGTCGCGAGTTGCTGCGAGAGAACCGACCCTCAGCACCGACGACGAGGATCGCCTGGTCGAGACGATCCTCTCGTCGATGTTCCTGCTCCCGCGGTTGCTCGGGATCCTCGAACGCGAGCCGTTGGCCGAAGACGTCGTCGTTCTCGGTTCCTCTCCGGTCCGGGTCGATCGAGCGGACGGGAGCGTGGGCCTGTACGACCCGATCGTGCGAGCGGACCGCGATCTCGAGCCAGTCATCGCCGACGTTGCGGCCGCGCATCACCGTCCCTTCAATTTTGAGACGCCGTTCGTCGATGTGCAGCTATCGCCGCGCCTGCGGTTCCACGGTCAGGGTTTCGACGTCGTTTCACGACCGATGATCGCGATCCGAGTCCACCGGGCACTCGGAGCAACGTTCGCCGACCTGTTCCGATGGGGCGCACTGACCGCTGGCCTGCACTACTTCCTCGGCGAAGCCGCGCCTCGAGCCGGGCTGTCGCAGGCATACACGGGTTCGCAGGGCTCCGGGAAGACGACGTTCGTGCGAGCCGTGGGTCTCGCACACGACGAGGACACCCGCATGCTGACGATCGAGACCGACTTCGAGCTTGGCCTTGCGTCGTTGGGTCGGCCGTGGACGCAGGAGATGCAGGCTCGAATCCCGATCGTGGCGTCCGGCGCAGGAATTACGCCGGCCGACCTGATGAGGCCGGCGCTGCGAACCCGGGCCGAGGTGAACATCATCGGCGAGGTCCGAGGCGACGAAGCCGGGCCCGCCGTTCGGGCCGCGTCCATCGGTCAGGGCACGGTCGTCACGGTTCATGGCGTGACCGCCGAGGCCGGACTGGAGCAGCTCGTCGACCTGATGGCGATCGGCAACCAGATGCCGCGCGAGCTCGCACGAGCGAGCGTCTACAAGAGCTTCGACGTCGTGGTGCTGTGCGCGATGTCGCGCTCTCGACGTCGCTGGGTTCAGGAGGTCGTCGCGCCGTCGATGGAGGGCGATCGGCCGGTGCTCCACACGTTGTACGCGCCCCGTCCGGGAGCAGGAGACCTTCGCGCGAGATCGACGTAGGCAGCGTGGCCTGATCTCCTACGAACGCGAATCCAGTCCAACTGGCCCGACTTCGACCTGAGCGCTGCACTCGACGACCGCTGTGAACCGATTGGGGATCCCTCCACGACATCGGCCGGACCGGTCGCCGCTCCAGTTGCGCTGAATGGAGCGTTGCGATGAGCGGCGCCGAACGCCTCGTGTTTGCGCTTGCGGCCGGCGGCGCGGCGTGCCTCGCCGTGTGGGCGCTCGGATGTGCACTCCGTCCGCCGGCTCGTCGTCGCAGCCCCTCCCGTCGGGTCGAGATCGACCAGCGAACCGTGGCAACAGCGATTGCAGCAGGGGCCATCGTCCTGGTGACAACTCGGTGGCCGATCGCAGCGCTCGCCGCAGCGGTTCTCACTGGCGGCTGGCGCTACCTGTTCGCTGCGAATCAGGCGACCGCTGCCCGTCGCAGGCTCGACGCCATTGCCAAGTGGCTGGAGGATCTCCGCGACCTGCAAGCCGGGTCGAACCTCGACCTTGCCGAGACGCTCTCGCAATCGGCGGCCAGAGCGCCGAAGGAGATCGCGCCACAACTCCTGGACTTCTCGTCCCGTGTCGCCCACCACGTCCCGCTCACCGACGCGCTCGTCGATCTCGCCGATGACCTCGACCATCCCGTCGCCGACACCGCAGTCGCCTCGATGGTGTTCGCCGCCGGCCACGCCTCCGGTTCAGCCATCGGCGCGACATTCGCGCAACTCGCCGAGAACGCTCGCGACGAGTTGACGGCGCGCGACCGGATCGATCGGATGCGAGTGAACTTCGAGCGGTCGATGCGGAGGATGCTGGCGATCCTTGGCCTGCTGCTGGCGTACCTCGTCGTGGTCGCCCCCGAGGTACTCGAGCCGTACCGGACGCCCGCCGGCCAGGGCTGGATGGTCGTGCCGATCGCGATATGGACCGGATCGCTGCTGTGGCTGCGTCAGCTGTCTCGCTACGAGCGTGCGAGCCGTTTCGTCGCTCGTGAACGGATGTCGGAGGTGATGCCGTGACGCTCGCCCAACTCGCGCTCGCAGCAGGAACCGTCGTCGTTGTCGGAGCGTGGTGTCTCCGGCGTGCCTTCGTGTACGGGCGACCGTCGATCTCCGGGACGTACCGCCGCCTGTATCGCATTCGGCCTGCGGTCGTAGTCGAGGCGGCCACGCCGCCGTTCCTCTTGGAGAAGTGGCTGGCGGGAGCGGCTGACCGGATCGCAGCGTCACCCGTAGCCGACCGCCTTGAGGCCCGGCGGCGCTTCGCTCTTCGTGCCGCAGACGTGACGATTCCAGCGCTCGCCGCACGCGTCCTCACGACAGCGATCGTCGGATTCGTCGCAGCGCTCGTTGCGCTGTGCGGAATCTTGCTGGCCGGCGTCTCCGTCCCGATGCCGCTCCTCGCCGTCGGACCGATGATCGTCGGTGCACTCGCGGGCTGGTATCAGCTCGCCACTGTCGTCGCCACGTGCGAGCGCCGGTACCGAGAATTCCGCAGCGGCGTCGGCGCGTACGTGCAGCTCGTCGCCGTTTGCATGACCACACGACGATCGATGAACGAAGCAGTCGCTTACGCCGCCGACATCGGCGACGGAGCAGCGTTCGAGACGATCGCCGGCGCCGTCCGCGCCGCCCCGCAAATAGGTGTGCGCACATGGGAAGCGCTCGATGCCGTCGGCGCGGAGTACGGCTGTCGCGAGCTCCAGGACCTCGCATCCTCGGTCGGTCACGTCGCTCGGGTCGGCGTCGGCGTCGACACAACGGTCGCTGCTGTGGCAGGTCGCATGCGCCAGGTAGCGCTGGACGACATGGAACGCGTCGCTGACCGCCAGACCTCCACGATGTTCGGCCCGACGATGTTGTTCGTCGTGGGCGTCGTGACCTTCCTCGCCTTCCCGCTCGCCGTTCGGATCCTCGACGCCTTCGCAACCACCCCATGACACAACACCAGCAAGGAGACCCTGATGAACCAGCCCACCACGACCACTCCCGCACGGGGCCATCCCTCGGCTGGCGTGCAGTTCTACGTCGTCCTCGTCGGAGCTCTTCGCTCCCTCAGGGAGTGGGCGTCAGAGGACGACGGCCTCGACGACTCACCGGCGAAGATGATCTGGATCGCCGTCGCGATCGTCATCGCCATCGCCGCCGGTGCGTTCGCGATCAGTGTCTTCAACTCGGCGTCGAGCAACGTCCCCGATCCGGTCCCGCCTGCGCCCTGATCGTGACGCTGCCCGTCGACGCCCAGGTCCAAGAGACCCCCGACGCTCCTGAGAGCGTTGGGCGCGTGCGACGCTGGCGACGAAGACTTGCCGACGACCGTGGGCTCGCCGACGGCGTCGAGCATCTCTTCGCCGCCGCGTTCCTCATCCTGCTGTTCCTGTTCATCGCACAAGTCGTCGTGTGGTGGCACGCACGCAACATCCTCGAACAGGCTGCTGCAGAGGGAGCACGGGTGGCAGCGGCTGCGGATGGCTCGTGCGGAGATGCACCCGGCACAGCGTCGTCGATCGCCGAGCGGATCGGTGGAGGATGGGTGGAGTCGGTGTCCGTCACCTGTGGCGGAGACACCGCGGGTGGGCTTGTCACCGTCCGGGTCTCAGCAAGCACCCCGGCGTTCTTCCTGCCCGGGACTCTGTCGGTGAGCGCCGTCGCCAATGCTCCGGAGGAAGCGCCGTGACGCTCCGTCGGCTGGTGCGTTGTGTGCGACGGGACGAGGGCCAGTCGCTCGGACCGGAATTGATGCTCCTGCTGGTGGTTGCTCTCGCTGCGTGGGGCTTCCTGTCCTGGCTCGGCCGCCTCAACTCGACCGCGCAGGACCTGGAGAACACGGCGCAATCGGCAGCTCGTGCCGCCTCGCAGGCGTCGAATCCGATCGACGCCAGAGCCGCCGCAGGCCGCGCCGTGAGTGCCTCGAACATCTCCACGCCGTGCACGGCCGAGCCCGCGCTCGCGATGAGCTGGACGCCCGGGCCGACCGGAACCTGGCGAGGCGGGTCCGTGATGGTCACCCTGACCTGCTCCGTCGACAACGCCGAACCGATCACGTCGGCTGGTCGGACGATTTCGGCCACCGACACACAAGTGATCGACCGATTCACGGTGGCGCCATGATCGACACCGCCGAGTGCCAGACTCCGCACTGCATCGATGCCTCGGTGGGATGGCGTGACGACCGAGGGATGGCGTCGGTCGCTACGGTGTTGATGCTCGTCGTCGTGCTCGCCGGCGCTGGCGTGGTCTACGACGGTGGGCGAGCGCTCGCCGCGCGACGAGAAGCCATAAACGTTGCCGAGGGAGCGGCACGGGCAGGCGCAACCACGGTCACCGCCGAGGGGCTACGACGAGATCCGGCGGCTGCAGCTGCCCGTGACTTCCTCACTGCGTCCGGGGTCGCGCCCTCGGACATCGTGTCCATCACCGTCACGACCAACTCCGTGACAGTCGTCGTGCGCTCGTCGACCGATGCAGTATTCGGGAACCTCATCGGCAACGACGAGATCGTCGTCTACGGCACCGGCGAGGCGACGGCAACCTTCGGGAGCCCGTCATGATCCGCCGCCTGCTCCAAACACTCGCACGGTTGGCCGCCGCCCTCGCGGTGATCGCGATCGTGGTTATCCCCGTGGCCGTGATGCTCCGCATCGCCGGCAACCCTTTCGACCCGAACGTCCTCAGCCGGCTCGCCGACCGGCGCGTCGACGACACGACGATCGTGAAGCTCCTCGCCGTCGCCTTCCTCGTCGTCTCGGCGTGGGTGGTCGTACCGGCGATCCGCCAGGCCCACATCAGCCTCGCCGCCCGTCGACCAGCTCGATCGTCCTGGCCCGCCGTCAGGCATCCGATCGAGGCGCCGGCCGACGCTCCAGGGCCGAGGAGCTGGCTCGCTCGTCTGGTGAGGTTCGCACTGACGAGCACGCTCGTCACGACGGTGACCACGACCTCGACCCTGGCGTTCGCCTACCCACCGGCAGCAGCCCCCTCGGCGTCCCACCCGACGGCAACGGTCGTCGACGACGAGGCGAACGATGACTCGGTCACCCTGACGAGCCGTCCGTCGGTCGCGGAGCACATCGCAGGACCTCGGGACACGCCCTACGCCATCGCCGCTCAGCGGTTCTCGGACCGGATCGACGAGGCGCGAGAGGAGATCGTCGCGCTCAACCATGGACGTCCGACGCCGGACGGCCACATGTGGCGAGGAGGTAGCTTCCCCGAGGGGATGCAGGTCCTGATCCCGATGGAGGCCCCGGACAACGAAGACTCGCCGAGTGGTGGGCCGGGTCCAACCTCTGCGGCCGAGGGCGACTGGCCGGCGCATCTACCGGCGGAGACGATCGTCGTCGAGCCAGGCGACAACGTGTGGAACCTCGCCAAGGAGCGACTCGACACCGTCGACGGGCCCGAAACGAGTCCGAACGACTCCGACATCGCACACCACGTTGACCACGTGATCAGCTCCAACACCTTCACGTCGAGCGACCCGAACCTCATCTTCCCCGGGGAGACCATCGACTTCCCGGCGATCGGCACACCACCGGCGAACGGCGCCCGGCCATCGTCCGGTGCCAACGAGACGCTGATACCGGCGGACCAACCCGAGCAGACCAACTCGGACTCAGACGAGAGCGAACCAGAGGTGGCGACCTCGCCGCCCCTGACCGACATGGCAACAACCGAGCACACGCCGGCCGACCCGGCAACGTCGGTCGCAGCCGAAGCAGCGGCTGAATCCGAAGCGGCGCCAGCCACGCTCCCTCCCCCGACGGCGCGGCCGAGCGAGGATCCGACGATCACGTCAACAGATCTGACCGACGTCGCCCCAGAGGACGAAGCGCCGTCCCCTCTTCTCGGCGTCACCGGTGCGGTCGTCCTCGCATCAGCGCTTGCCGCCGCAATGGCGTGGGAACGTCGCCGACGACGAGCACGCGGGGTCCGGACCAATAACGCAGACGATGCCGCTGCGGAACTGGCGATCGTCGCCGCCTCCGACGTACCGTTCGTGCGCTGGGTGGCACAGGAGTTGGCCGCCTTGGCACGCAGCCTCGACCCTGACGAACACGAAGCGGTGCCGCTCGCAGTCGAGCTCGACGAGTCCGAAGGAGTCGAGGTGTTGTGGGATCAGCCGGTACTCGACGCTCCGCCGCCCTGGGAGGCGACCGACGGCGG
>NZZV01000193.1 GCA_002698945.1 Acidimicrobiaceae bacterium | reverse complement strand
GGGGTCGCGTGGCGCGGAGTTCGGCGGGCGACAAGTCGCCCAGTTCGTGTCCGTCGAGGCGCACGCTGCCGTTGGTCGGTGGCGGGGCGTGCACGATCGCACGCGCCAGGCTCGACTTGCCGCAGCCCGACTCGCCGACGATCGAGAGTGTCTCGCCGCGCCGGACGTCGATCGAGACGCCCGCCACGGCACGGACCCCGCCGTCGTACTCGACCTCGACGTCGGACAGCTCGAGCAACGGCGCCGTGCGACCGGGCGTGGCCGGTGTCGTATCGCTGGCGGTCATGGTGCGCTCCTCGCGACGGTGTCGGAGACCGTCGGTTCCGTCGCCGTGTCTGCCGAGCCCGTCATGTCGGTCAGGCGGAGCCCGGCCGCGGTCGTTCCGGCCGCACGGTTCGCTTGCAGCGCTCGCTCTCCACGTTCGGTGCCGAGCGGGTACCAGCAGGCGTGTTCGTGGAGCGACCTCGTGTCGTGCAGGTCGTCCGGCTCGCTCGTCCCGTCGACGGGCGTGAGCGGCGGGTTCGCGTCGAGGCAGTCGGGCTGCGCCCGGTCGCAGCGTGGCGCGAACGGACATCCGACGGCTCCGTCGAGCACGACGCGTGGGCTGCCGGGGATCGTGGCGAGTTCGCGGCCGGGTTCGTCGGACACCCGCGGGACCGAGCGGAGCAGACCGTCGGTGTACGGGTGCCGCGGCGCCGCGAACAACCGGTCGGCCGGCGCGTGTTCGACGACGCGCCCGGCGTACATCACCATGATCCGGTCGGCGCGGCCGGCGACGACGCCGAGGTCGTGGGTGATCAGCATCATCGACATCGAACGGTCGCGCTGTTCGGTGTCGAGCAGGTCGAGCACCTGGCGCTGCATCGTGACGTCGAGTGCGGTGGTCGGTTCGTCGGCGATCAGCAGTTTGGGACCGCACGCCAGGGCGATCGCGATCATCGCCCGCTGTCGCATGCCGCCGGAGAGCTCGTGCGGATAGCTCCGTAGGTGTCGCTCGGCGTCGGGGATGCCGACCGAGCGCAGCAGGTCGATCGCGGCCGCCCGCCGTTCGCCGCGTCCCATCGGCAGGTGCTCGCGGAGCGACTCGGTGATCTGTTGCCCGATCCGCATGGTGCCGTTCAGTGCGGTCATCGGGTCCTGGAAGATCATTGCCGCGACGCGTCCGCGGCGTCGGCGGAGTTCACGGTTCGACAGGGTGGCGAGGTCGTGTCCGTCGAGCACTACCCGGCCGGTAACGGTGGCGTTGCGCTGCTCGACCAGGCGGAGGACCGAGCGGGCGAGCATCGACTTGCCGGAGCCGGATTCGCCGACGATGCCGAGCGTCTCGCCGCGCCGCAGCGTGAAGCTGACCCCGTCGACCGCGACCACGTCGCCGACCGGTGTCCTGAACGTCGTGCGAAGATCGGTCACGTCGAGCAGCGGGCCGTCGACACCCATCGCGTCGTCGGTCGCGGGTGCGGTCGTGCGGTCGGTCGGGACGCTGGTCACATCGCCTCCGCCCGTGCGTCGATGCGGTGCCGCATGCGGTCGCCGACGAGGCTGAGGCTGAGCACCGTCAGGAACATGGCGACCGAGGGTCCGATCGCCGGCCAGATCGTGTCGCTCAGGTGGCGTTTGCTGTCGGCGATCATCTGTCCCCACGTCGGGTCGGGTGGCTGCACGCTGAGCCCGAGGAACGCGAGCGACCCTTCGAGGACGATCACCTTCCCGAGGGCGACGAAGCCGTACGCCGTCAGGGGCAGGATGATGTTGGGGAGGATTTCGCGGAACACGATGCGCGATCGGTCGGCGCCGAGCACGGTGGCGGCGCGCACGAACTCGCGCTCGGTCACCGACAAGGTGTTGGCGCGGGCGACGCGGGCGTACAGCGGGATCGACAGGATCCCGACGATGACCGCGATCGCGAACAGGCTGCGACCGATGTAGGCGAGCAGCACGAGCAGCAGCACCAGGCCGGGGAAGGCGAGCACGACGTCGCTCACGGCGAGGATGGCCCCTTCGACGCGGCCGCGGACGTAGCCGGCGAGGAGTCCGAGCATGCCGCCGACGAGCATGCCCACCGCGACGGCCGACACGCTGACGAGCACCGACACCTGCGCCCCGTGGACGATCCGGCTGAACTGGTCGCGGCCCAATCCGTCGGTGCCGAGCCAGTGGTCAGCGCTCGGCGGCTGCAGTGCGTTCTTGGCGTCGACCAGGTTCGGGTCGATGAGGGGCAGCAGGTCGGCCGCCAGCGCGGCGAACACGGTCAGCACGAGCCAGCCGACCGAGAGCACGGTGGTGACGCGCCAGCGGCGTCGGCGCCGGGCGATCACCTCCGCTGGTGCGTCCGCCGTGGCCGACGTGACGGGCTGGTCCGCGGCGACGTCAAGCATTTCGGCCATCGCGGATCCTCGGGTCGATGAAGCCGTAGATCGAGTCGGTGATGAAGTTGACGACGATCACCGACACGCCGATCACGAGCGCCAGGCCCTGGACGGTGACGAGGTCGCGCTCGGCGATCGAGTCGATCAGCAACCGGCCGACGCCCGGCAGGGCGAACATCGTCTCGATGATGACCGATCCGCCGATGATCGCCCCGATCTGGACGCCGATGATCGTCACCAGCGAGAGCGAGCTCGGACGGAGTGCGTGGAACGTGAGGATGCGCCCTGCCGACAGTCCCTTGGCTCGGGCCATCGTGATCGAGTCCTGGTTCAAGGTGGTGAGCATGTCGGAGCGGAGCACCCGCATGAACACGGCGATCTCGTTGGCGCCGAGCGCGATCGCCGGGAGGATCACCGAGCGGATGTTGCCGACCGGGTCTTCGGAGAAGCGGACCCAGCCGGTCGACGGCAGCCAGCCGAGCCGGACGGCGAACACGATGATGAGGAACAGGGCGAGCATGAAGCCCGGCACCGCCATCAACCCGAACGACGCCGTCGTGAGGAAGCGGTCGACGAGCCCGCCGGCGCGGTAGGCCGACCACACGCCGAGGGGGATGGCGACGATCAGCGACAGCGCGAGCGACACGATCCCGAGTTCGAGGGTCACCGGGAGCCGTTCGATGATGGCGTCGGTCACCGACTGGCCGGTGCGGTACGAGGTGCCGAGGTCGCCGGTGAGGGCGTCGCCGAGCCAGGCGACGTAGCGGACGAGGATCGGGTCGTCGAGGCGTAGGTCGGCGCGCAGTGCCTCGATCTGCTCGTCGGACGCGTTCTCGCCGAGGATGGTGAGCGCCGGATCGCCGGGGAGCAGGTTGGTGAGCAGGAACGTGCAGAACGACACGGCGAGGAGGGTGAGTACGAGCCGTGGGACGCGCCGCAGGGTGCGGGAGACTGCGGGGTTCATCGGGGCGGACGGCCCTGTGGTGGCTGCGGCTGCATGTGCTGGTCGGCCCCCTCGCCGGACACTCGATCGACTTTACCGATACTCTATCGGTGAACCGATCGAGCGAGCAAACCGAGTCGACTCCCACCGCCGGCACCCCGGGCCCCCGTGCGCGTCCTTCCAGAGTGCTCGGAGGGGCGATGAGCCGCACCATTGCCGGGTGTCCGCAAAACGGACTGATGCGCCGCAACAACGGCGATCCGCTCGACCTTCCTGCATGATGACGGGGACCGCTCCTGATGACTATCTCGATCTACGCGTTCGAGGTGAAGTACGGCACGTCGCCGACGCCGGCCGATGCCCGGCACCTGCAGTGGCTGCGGGATGCACTCGGCGACCGCTTCGCCGCCGGTTTCGTCGTGCACACGGGTGGCGACACGATCGCGCTGGGCGACCACCTCTGGGCCGTGCCGATCCATCGCCTGTGACGCCCAGCCGGGATCGGCCACCTGGCCGCGTGACGTCGGCGACGTCACTCATGGCGGCGCCTGGTACTCAGCGGCGATTCGCCAGCCAGCTGCGGTGCTTCATCGCCGACGTGCGGGCCGCCTTGGCAAGGCGCTTGTCGGGAAGTGCCTTCCCCAGGGCCTCGAGTACGGCCAGTGTCTCGGGTTGATCGTGTCGCCACATCTCGTCGATCAGGTCACCGGCGGCCCCGTCGTTCGCGTCGGCGAACATCTCGGCCATCAGCTCCGGCTCGTCGAGCAGCAGGCTCAGGTGATCGACGAGCACCCCGATCGTGACGAACCCGTCCACGTCGGCGGGTTCGGCCAGCCCGTGGGCGACGAGGTACAACGCGGCGTGAGATGCCGCCGGCGTGTCGAGGAGCTGGCGAACCGCCGGCTCCGCAGCGACGGGGTCGCCGAGTTCTTCGAGCAGCCCGAAGGCGCCGACACGGAGACCGGGGTCGTCCGTGGTCGCGGGGACCGACGTGATCGCCGCGGTTCGCTCGGATGGGGTCGCCCCCGTGCGCCAGCGGCCGACGATGTCGGATGCATCGAGCGCCCCGGTGGCATAGGCCATGACGATGACCTCGCCGTCGGCCTCGGCCAGGTCGGGAAGCTCGTCGAAGTCGTATCCGGCGGCGTGGGCGAACGGCGGCAGGACGGCGCGCATCAGGGCCGTCCCTCGGATGACGCCGCCGTCGTGCCTGGTCGTCCCGTCCGGACCGGTCTCCTCACGACGCCCGTGGATCTCCACCAACGCGGCCATCTCGAGGATCCCGAACAACTCGTGGAGGTGGTTCCGGATCGGACCGGTCCACAGGTCGGTCGACGGCGACCGGCCGATCATGGGGAACTGTTCGCGACACACCTCGACCGCCATGTCGATGACGTCGTCGAGTTCCATTTCGGTGCCCGGTGGAAGCAGCCCCACCAGCCAGTGCGGAACACCGTCGTCGAGCAGCTCGAGCATCGGCTCGAACAGTTGGGTTCCGTACTCCCATGATTCGAACGCGCCCAGGTCGAGCAGTGCGTCGGCGAGCAGGAACCCCCGCTCGGCCACGGGCCGGGACGACCACTCGGAGCCGACTCGCATCTTGGTCGTGAGGAGGTCGACGGCGTCGGCGTGCTCGGCCACCGTCGCGACCAGGGTAAGGATCGGCAGCTCACGGCTCGTCCGGAGCTTGCCCTCCGGCGGCAGCCGGTCACCGGTACCGAGCAGATCCACCAGTTCTGCGACGTCCGTCAACTTGAACGCGCCGGTACCGGTCACGGGTCGGCCCGAGCCGCCGAGCCACTCGACGAGCGCATCGACCATGCGCACCAGCTCCGAGGTCGCGACGCACGCAGCCACGTCGTCGTCGGACGGGTGGACGTGCACGAACGACAGCGGTACCCGCATCGGAGCGGGGTGGATGGCGGCGTCGGTCACTCGCTTGCGTTCGTCGAAGGGCAATGCGTTGAACGCGTCCATCCGCTGACGGAGGACCTCTTGGAACTCGTCGTCGGTCACGTCACCGAGATCGTCCAGCGAGAACAGGTCGGGCAGCGGTGAACCGTCCGACGAGTCGAGCGGGGTCGCGAACAGCGACTTGGCGATGCCGAACTTCGACACGTCGCCCATGGCGGCGACGGCGTCGTCGGTGATGTCGGCGACGAACGTCATCACCTCCGCCGCCGTAGCCGCTCCGCCTTCGAGGCGGCCGGTGTCGGCCATGAACTCGACGTAGGTGGCGACCCCGGCAGCGAGACCGACCGCAGCGTCGGCCGGCGCCGACACCTTGCGAGGACACCATTCGAGCAGGAACTCCGCCGCGTCGTGGCGGGTCACGACGTCGAGCTGGGCGTCGCCATAGCCGTACTTCCAATCGACGAACACCCCGGCGCTGCCGGCGCGCTCGCCCTCGATGTCGCCGAACCGTGTCTCGGCCCACGTGGCGAGTTCGTCGAGCAACTCGTCTCGCACGACCAGGAAGCGGTCTTCGTCGTCCTCATCGGTGATCGGGTCGAAACGCAGCTGCACCTCACCGAGTCTGGCACCCCAGCGCCACGTCCTCGACCCCGACGGCTGAGCAGAGTGGTCCGGCATCTGCCTGGTGGACGTCGCCGTAGCGGTGGTGGGCCTTGTCGAGGAGGTGCGCCGCGACGCGCACTTCGTACATGGATCAACCGACGTCGCTGAGCTGGTATCGCCGAGCGATCTCGGCGCCGACGCGCTCGGCGGTCGGCGTGACGACCTGCTCGGTCGGGACGAGCGCGAGCTCGTACGGGATTCGCTCCCCGTCCTCGGTGTGTCGCCAGGCGGCCTCTTCGTGTGAGGGCGTGCTGACCTGCGTTGCGGTCATGCCCGCCAGATCCTCGAGCACCGAATCGATGGTTGCGAGTTCGGCGTCACTGAACGCTGAGAGAGCGGCAGGCCGACGAGCGATGAGTCGATGTTGTCGACGTCCGAGAAACTTCTCCTCGACCAGATCCGCATCGCCCCGCTCGATCAACGCGCTCCGAATTGGCAGCAGGCGCCGTGGCGCCGGGCCGAACGGCAGGTGCTGGTACTCGGCGCCCGTGATGGGCCTGCCGTGGCGGCGGACGTGGGTGAAGTCGGCGAAGAACAGCACCTTGTTCAGCTTGGTCGATCCGCCGGCGCGGTCGCCGGCGAGTCGGTCCGCGAGGTAGATGATCAACTCGGTCAGCTTGTGTTCGTCGTACACGACGTCCATGTGTCCGGATACTACCGAGGGGCTGTGACGGGGTTCCGCGACACCATCTGTCGGCGCCGGGGAAGCATGGGAAGCCGTCCGGCGAGCAAGGGCCAGGACGCGGACGACCTCGGCCAACACGGCCGCCGACGAGCACCGCAGCGCACGGGGCGCCGCGGGTGTGTTCAGGGCAGGAGTTGCACGGCGGCGAGGAGGAGTGTGCTCCAGGCTGCAGCGAACGTGGTCATCCACCTGATCTGTCGGGTCGTCGCCTGTGCCATCTCGGTGCGGAGATCGGCGAAGCCGACCTGCATCTCGGTGCGGAGATCGCTGGTGGCCGTGTGTATCTCGCTTCGAAGGTTGGTTCGGAGGTGGTCGAGGTCGTCCTTGGTGGCGACTTGGTCCCAGGTGACGGGTGGGAGGTGGGCCATGAGTGCATCTGCTCCTTCGGGGCCGAGCGTCTGCTCGAGTGTGCGGTGCAGGTTGAGGCGGGTGCGGTTGTCGACCGGCATCAGTCGTTCTCCTCGGCGAGTGGGTCAGCGAGGGGAAGTCGGTGAGTGCAAACCGTACCAAACGGGTGCGCGCCGCCGTCCGGGTCGTGCTTGAGGTACGGGCCGGACGGGTACGTGCCCTGTCGCGCCCGTCCACGAGGAGGAATCCGTTATCGCCACGCGACCCCACGTCGTCCGAACACTCGTCATCTCGATCCTGGCGCTCGGCGCCCTGGCGGTCGGTGTCTCGACCAGTGCGGCGTCACCGACACCGACTGCGTCCCCGCCGACCACGGCGTCGACCGGTGACGAGACCGCCCCGCCGACCTCCACGCCGTCTTCCGCACCGAGCGACGAAACGGTTCCGCCGACCACCACGCCCAGCACCGCGCCGAGCGGTGACGACACGGTCCCGCCGCCCACCACCGTGCAGAGCGATCCGGCGAGGGAGGTGTTCGAAGGACTGAGCGACGAGCAGCTCGAGCGCCTGCGATCGACCGTCGTGGCGTGCGGCGCGGACGCCGATCGGGTGTGCCGGTGGATCCTGGACGCGACCGGGAACCGGACACTCGCCGACGTCGGCCAGTGGTTCGTCGACGTGCCGCTGCTGATCCTCGTCATCGTGGTGGTCGCCTTGCTCGTCAACCGGTTCGTCCGCAAAGCCGTCCATCGCTACCTCCGCCGACTCAACCGACGTGCGATCGCGCAAGCGGAGGACGACCCGGGCAAGTCGGCGCGGAGCACGCTGCGGATGACGACCGCGTCGACGATCCTCGCCAGTGCGGCGTCCGTCGCGATCTTCGTCATCGCCGGGCTGGTGCTCCTCGGTGAGCTGGGGATCAGCCTCGGGCCGCTCCTCGCCGGTGCTGGCATCGTCGGCATCGCCGTGGCGTTCGGCGCCCAGAACCTCATCCGTGACGTGCTCGGTGGGCTGTTCGTCCTCATCGAGGATCAGTACGGCGTCGGCGACGTGATCGACGCCGGCCGGGCCGTCGGACGGGTCGAGGACTTCACCCTGCGCGTCACCAAGGTGCGTGACCTCGAGGGGACACTGTGGTTCGTCCCCAACGGACTGATCGAAGACGTCGGCAACCTGACACAGGTGTGGGCGCGGGCGGTCCTCGACTTCGACGTCGCCTACGACGCCGATCACGACGAGGCCGGCGAGATCATCAAGCGAGCCGCCGACCGGATCTGGCAGGAGCGGCGGCCGAACGCCTTGGTGCTCGAAGAACCCGAGCTCTGGGGCGTCGAGCGGCTGGGCGACTCGGCGGTCTCGATCCGACTGGCCGTCAAGTGCGCGCCGGCCGACCAGTGGGCGGTCGCCCGAGCGGTCCGGGGTGAGGTCAAGCGAGACCTCGACGCCGCCGGCATCGAGATCCCGTTCCCGCAGCAGTCGCTCTGGGTCCGCTCGACCGGTGGGGACAGCAACAGCGACTCCTGACCCGCGCGCCCACCGAACGGGGTCGGGTGTCGGAGGGAACGACGACGGAGTCGGCGTTTCCGAAGATCACCCGACACCCGTACACGAAAGGATGTCCGTTCGCTGGTAGGTGTCTGCACAACGTCGGTCTTGTGCTGAGGGAGACCGCGTGTCGATCGGCGTAACAGCCGCACGGCAGTGAGCAGGATGGCGCTCCACGCCGCTGCGAACGTCACGAGCCACTTGACCTCGCGGTTCGTTGCTTCGACGAACTCGGTGCGCAGACTGCAACTCGGCGCGTGTGGCGAGTTTGTCGAGGTCGTCCTTGGTGGCGACCTGGTCCCAGGTGACGGGTGGGAGATGGGCCATCAGTGCATCTCCACTTTCGGAGCCGAGCTTCTGCCCGAGTGTTCGGTGCAGGTTCAGTCTGGTGTGGAACTCAGCCGGTCCAGTCCTCGACCTGCACGGCGGTGACTGCCAGCGAGGAGCCGATCTTGCCGTCCGCTCCCGCGGCTCCCGTCTTGACACCGGCCGAGACGACAACGCTCGACGCGTCGATGAGCAGATAGGTGATGTTCGCCGTCCCGAGGACGCTGAACTTGTCGCGGAACCACAGCGGCTTGTTGTCGGTCGCTTGATCGATCGAGCCCGTCGCCGCCGATACGTAGAGTACGTGGGTGAACGCACCGTCGTTCGAGTGCAGCTGCTCGAAGAGCGCGGCGGTCACGAAGAGTGATCGCCGTTGCCCTTCGGGTACGACGTGGATGGCTGTGACGACCTCGTCGATGCCCGTGACGAGCTCGTCGATGATGCCGACTCGGCCCGATGCCTCTTCGAATTCGGTGGACAAGCGAGCCACTTCGCGGAGGGCGTCACCGAGCCGACGAGCGAGGTCGTCGCTGGTGTCGTCGGGCTGCTCGAGTTCGTCGAACTGTTTCTGGAGCCGGGCGGCTGTGGCCGTCGCCTGCGTGAGTTGGATCTGAGTGGCCGATCGAGTTGCTTCCAGGTTCACCTTGTGGAGCGTGAGCTGGGAGCGCCGTTCGCGCAGGGTCTTCTCGGCCCGCACGACGGCGCCGTCCGGGACGCGCCGGAAGTCATCGATCAGGATCGTGCGCTGTTCGCCGACGAGTCGACCGGCGACGTCGGCGATCGCCGCACCGGCGTCGAGCTCGAGCGCGTGGCTCGACGTGGCGCGCTTGGCAGCGAACAGCGACAACAGCCCGGGGATCACGTTGGCGATCGCTCCTCCGATCACTTCGGCCCCGACGAGCGAACTGCCGGTGATCCGCTCCTGCTGACCGAGTTTGGCGATCAGTTGGTCGGCGGCGGTCGTCAACTGCTCGAGTCCTGACTGCACTTCCAAATGGATCCCGTCGGGTGTGGCGAGGTCGTCGTCGGAGGTCACGAGGATCCGTACCGTCTTCCCGGCGATTTTCGCTTCGACAGCCTTGGCGACTTTCTCCGCTGCCTGGCCGAGGGCGTGGCGTGCGATGCCTGCCGAGAGCAGCGGGCGGTCGGCGCCGACGGTGAGTTCGCTGGCGGCTACACCGGCCAGGTCGGGGACGAGTGCTTCTACTCGGCTGCGTCGTGACGCCACGGCAGCGGTCTCGGCTTCGGTCGCCGTCTGTCGCAGCTCGGCTTCCTTCTGCCGACGTACGAGCGCGGGATCGACGATGACTTCGGCGGTGCGTCGCGCCTGTTCGGCCTCGGCCGCGACTTTGGCGTGCTCGGCGGCGCGTGCGGCAGCTGCCGCCTCCGATCGGTAGTCGGCGAGTTCTTCTTCGGCCTTGATCGCTTCGGCCAGCGCCTTTCGCACCTTCGCCTCTGCCTCTGCTGGGTTCGTCTCGGACTTCTCGTCGGACTTGAGCTCGTCGGCTCGCTTCGCCATGGTCACTCCTGGGTTTCGTTCGGTCGGGTTGGGTCGTGCCGGTCGTGTCGCATACGCCCTTGGGCGCTGGGGATCTCCCACTCCCAGATCGGCATCGTGGCGCGTACGAGCGCATCGATCCGGTTCGCGACGTCGGGCTCGAACATCGGAGTGCCGGCGGCGTCTGGCGGCTCGGATCCGTCGATGGCGGCGATCACGTCGGCGGCTGAGGCTCGATCGAGCCACCTGTGGAGGCGACTGGTGGAGATCGATGGCGAGGGCGCGGTCGGACTGCCGGATCGTGCCGCGGCGAGCAGTATTGCTCGGCTCGCCGCAGGGGTCTCCAGCTGGTCGGCGACATCGGCGAGCTGTTCGGCCTGGCCGGGCCGGGTCGCGAAGAGAGGGAGCGCTGCGAACGGTTCCGGGGGTCGATACGGACGTGGCGAGCCGAGGAAGTCGAGATCGATCATGAACACACCCGAGAGGGGTACGCCGGTCGGAACGCCGTGGACGAGATCGACATTGGCGCGAACGACGCCGAGCCAGGCCCGGACAATGGCCACGAACGCACTGACTCGAGCAGCGGCGAACGAGGTGCCGAGTTCGGGTGGGTCGAGGGCGCTGTGACCCCAGGCGAGAATGTCGGGCCCGAGGTCGGGTCGGAGTTCGCCGCCCCGCGCTGAGTAGGGGGCGACCGTCGTGCCTGCCTCGTCGTCGGTCGCGCCGACCGACAGCACGGCGTCGGACTCGGCCCAGGGTGACAGCGTCTCGAACCGGTGGGAGCTGTCGTGTCCGTTGCCGGCGGCGACCACGCAGACAGTGCTGTGGGACAGGTGGTCGAGTGCGTGGATGATGCTGTCGTCGGGAGAGGTCGGAACCAGCGCGTCGTGTCGATCACCGAGTGACAGGTTGATCGCAGCACACATGGCCGGTGGTGCGGCCGTGCCGACCGGATGGTCGTCGACGGCCGGGTATGGCTGCCCCGGTTCAATCCCCCCGACCGTCCATTGGTGTCGCTGACCTTGGATGATGTATCCCGCTCGATCGAAGCCGTAGAGGATGGCGCGCCGGTCGGCCGCGAGCGGCTCGACGCCGACGATCCCGGGTAGTGAACGAAGCGTCGACTCGTCGGCGCTCGCTTCGTCGACGATGGCGATCGGGATGTTCTCGAATCGTTGAACTCCGGGGACGGCGACGGCCAGAGCGTCGAGTGCATCCGCGCCGCGGCCTCGATCGATCAGCACGCTGAGATCGCCCATGCTCCGCGCCTTTCCAGCACCGCCCCGCCATGAGGCTGATTCGACGATACGGAAGCCGCCGGGGGTTGTCCAGTGCCAAACGGACGCGCAACGAACCCCGCAGCACCCTCCGACGCCCCAACGCACTGCATCTATCACAGCGACGGAGGTTCACCTGTCGTTGGCGTATCCCGGGCCCATGGTGCTCGTCGTATTGAGACGTTTCAACGTCGTCTCAGGGTCGGATGAACTCAGCGTGTCGAAGCGGTCAGAAGTTGGCGTCGAGCAGCTGGTCGATGTACTGCGGATCGAGAACGGTTGCAGCGGCCATGAGGGCTCCGCCTCGTAGCCCGGTCGAATCGCCCGAACCGGTTCCCGCAATGGTGAGTCCGCTACTCGCCGCCGGGGTCGCCAGGGCGATCAGCGACTCTCGTATTCCGGCGACGAGTGGCTCTTCTGCGTCGAGCAAGTACCCCCACAGCGAGATGGAACCGGGATTGAGCAGATTCACGCAGCCGGCCAGGACCTGACCGATATGGCGTCCAGCTTGCCGGATGGCTTCCGTCGCCGCCGGTTCTCCGGCGTTCGCCAGCGCAGCCACATCGCGAACGTGGTGGACATCGAAGCCGCGCTCGGCGAGCTGTTTGACCAGCGCCGAGCCCCCGGCGACGGCATTGAGACAGCCTTGGTTACCGCAGGCACACGGGTCGCTGCGACCGATGACATGTGTGTGTCCGATCTCACCGGCGAGACCGTTGCTGCCGCGCACGATCTGGCCGTTGATGGCGATCCCACAACCGATGACCGAGCCGACCTTGACGCAGATCAGGATTCCTTGCGAGTCGTGGCGGGTGACTTGTTCGCCGAGTGCGAGCGTATTGACGTCTTGATCGACGATGCATGGGGCGCCGAACCGTTGTGACAGTTGTTCGCCCATCGGGAACGATGCCCACTGGTGTCGTGCATCGGAGATCCCGGCGAGTTCGACTCGACCGGGTAGTCCGATGCTGATGCCGAACAGCGGGGCGCCGCTCGTGTCATACGAGTCGAGGATGGACGTGAACTCATCGACGAGCCGCGAAACGAGTCGTTCGGGGCCACCGGTGATGTCGTGGTCGGTCATCCGATCGTGGATCAAGTTGGCATCGAGATCGGTGATGCCGATACGCATACCGGTCATGCCGACGTGCGCCGTCAAGATCCGACCTGCGTCGGCGTTGAACTCGAACGTGGATGCGGGTCGGCCGCG
This sequence comes from Acidimicrobiaceae bacterium, assembly GCA_002698945.1. GTDB lineage: Bacteria > Actinomycetota > Acidimicrobiia > Acidimicrobiales > Ilumatobacteraceae > Ilumatobacter. The sequence goes on along the minus strand of NZZV01000193.1, from coordinate 3,252 downwards.
CCCGTTCGTGGGGCCGTTGACGGATCGGAGGAACCCGTGCGCGAGGAGTCGTTCGACGCGCTCGGCCGCGGTCGAGCGGGCCACGTCCATCATGTCGGCGACTTCGCTGATCGTCGCCCCGCGCTTGCTTCGAATGAGCTGCAGAGTCTCGCCGGTTCGGCTCACCCGTCGCGACACGGCACGGCGTGGAACGGCTGGGTTGCGGGTCTGCGTCACGAGGGCACCATCAAGATCACGTTCGTCGGCGGCGGAGGTCGGGAACACCATACGCTCGCAGCATTAACGCTGAAAATCAATCTTATTAGCTTGACGATCGGCATAAAGGTGCGTAGGTTGGCTCGGACAAATCAAAGTCCCGGTCGTCCCGACCGGTCATCGAGGGGGTTAGGTCATGGTTCAACGGTCGTTCACACGAACGCTCGCCGCAGTAGCTGCCGGAGCGCTCGCACTCGCGGCCTGCGGGGATTCATCGGACGAGAGTTCCGACGAGACCGTCGCCGACGCCGGCGACGACAATGCAAGCGCGACCACTGCTGCCAGCGGCGGTGGCGATGCCGATGAGGAGGCGGGTGAGGCGGAGACGCTCACCGTGTGGACCTACTACGTGACGGGCGGCCAGATCGACGCGCTGGAGGCGCAGAACGACCTCTTCGCCGAAACGCACCCGAACGTCACCATCGAGCACGTCCAGCTGCCGTTCGACCAGCTGGCGTCGCGTCTGCTCGCCGGCGTCAGCACCGGGGACGGTCCGGACATCGTGTTCGACAACGTCGTCGTCGACTTCCCGACCTTGGCCGCCTCCGGCGCCCTGCTCGACCTCACGCCGTACTGGGACGGCTACGCCGATGCCGACCAGTTCCCCGACTCAGCGGTGTGGCGGAACGACGAGGGCATCTACAACGTCATGTCGTACACGAACTTGCTGGCGATGTTCTACAACGCCGACGTGTTGAACGAACTCGGCATCGAGCCCCCCTCGACGATCGAGGAGCTCGAGACCGCGATGGCCGCAGTGCGCGATGCCGGGGAGGTGACACCGCTCGCGATGTCCGGAGTCGCCAGCCCCGAGGGCGCCTGGTTGTTCATGCCGCTGCTGCTGAGCACCGGGATGAACTACTGCTCGTTGGAGGAGCCCGCCGTGGAAGAAGCACTGTCCACCCTGGGCCGTTGGGTCGACGAGGAGTACCTGCCTCGTGAGGCAGCGACGTGGGACCAGGCTGACTCGTGGCAAGCATTCGCCGCCGGCGACGTCGCCTTTGGGCTGAACGGCAACTGGAACCTCGGCGAAGTCGACGGCCTCTCGTTCGAGGTCGGCACCACCCAGTACCCGGCGAACGGTTCGGGCGACAGTGTCGTGTTCCCGGGCGGTGAGGGCATCGGAGTCGGCGCCTTCACCGACAACGCCGACCTGGCATGGGAGTACATCGAGTCGGCTTGGATGTCGGCCGACGCCAGCTTGATCAACTTCCAGGCATCCGGTCAGATTCCGACCCGTGGGGATCTGGCCGACGCGCCGGAGCTCACCGAGAACGAGCTGGTCGCCCCGTTCGTGGAAGCGGCATCGTCGACGGCGAACTGGCCCGGAAGTGAGAACACCGCAGCGATGCAGAACGCCATGGGACAGGCGGTCAGCTCAGTGATCTCCGGGAGCGCCTCGCCCGCCGACGCGGCGAGCCGCGTCGTCAGCGACATCAACAGCGAGATCGAGGCCGGTGGAGGCTCGTGCTGAGCTCATCGCCTCGCTCCGCCAGCTGAACGCGATCTGACGCTTCATGTCGGCAGCCTCCACATCACCGTCGTCCGCGAGCCTGCAGCCCGTCCCGAGTCGGGCCGGTCGCGGGCGGCGGTGGAGTGCACTGACACAAGCGCCGTGGGGGTACCTCGTACCTGCGGTCGCCGTGCTCGGTGCGCTGTCGATCTACCCACTGATCCAACTCGTGAGAATGGCCCTCAGCGATGTCGGGCCGACGACCGTCGTCGGTCCGTGGGAGTTCACCGGCCTCACGAACCTGAAGGACGTCTGGAACGATCGGCTCTTTCGGGAGTCGTTCCGAGCGACCGCCTACTTCACGGTGGTGCTGCTGATCATCGATCTCGTCATCGGGTACATCGCCGCCGCGATGTTGTCCAGCACGAGCAGTCGGGCGGCCTCGCTCACGCTGCGCGTCATGGTGTTCGTGTGGGCGCTGCCGCCGCTCGTCAGCGGCAGCGTGTGGAAGTTCCTCCTGGCAGGAAACGGACTCGTCAACGAGATCCTCGGCCTGGTCGGGATCGGGCCGGTCGACTGGTTGAGCAGTCCGGACCTCGCGCTGCTCTCGGTGAGTCTCGTGGCTGCCTGGGCGAGCTTGCCGTTCTCGATCCTGATCATCCACGGGGGCATGCTGGCCCTGCCGCGAGACGTGCTCGAGGCCGCACAGCTCGACGGTGCCGGGTTCCTGAAGGCGAGCCGCTTCGTGATCCTGCCATTGATGAAGCCAACCCTGACGGTCTTGACCGTCCTGATCATCCTGTATGCCTTCCGGAGCTTCGACTTCGTCTACGTGATGACGCTCGGCGGCCCCGGCACCGAGACGACGACCTTGCCCTACCTCGCCTACGACACGGCCTTCAAGACGTTCGAGTTCGGGACCGCGGCCGCGATCGCGGTGATCTCGATGCTCGTCATCGTGGTCGTCTCGATCCCGTACGTGATCAGCGTGCGACGCGAGGCGGCGTTGTGATCGGCATCGGCAAGCGACTCGGTCAGGTGGTGGCCTTCGGTCTCCTCGTCGTCTACCTCGTGCCGCTCGCGTGGATCATCGTGACGTCCCTGAAGTCCGACGAACAAGTTCTCGGCGCACCGAACTCCATCTCGTTCACGCCGACGCTGTCGGTTCTGCGTGATGTGTTCGGCGACGCGAGTTCGGCCATCTGGACCTCCACGCGGATCGCAACGGCGACCACGCTCATCGTGCTCGCGATCGGGCTGCCCGCGGCCTACGCCGTCGCACGGATCCCGACGCCTGGTTGGCGCCGAGTCGTGACGGCGGCGATGGCCGTGTTGATGGTGCTGCAGATGGTGCCCCAGCCGATGTCGGTCATCCCTCTGTTCAGCCTGTTGGCTCGATGGGGCCTCGTCGGGACGATCACGGGCGTCGTGCTGGCTGACGTCGCGCTCCTGTTGCCGTTCGCGATTCTCCTGCTGCGACCCTTCGTCATGTCGATTCCGGAGGTGCTCTACGAAGCGTTCGACGTCGACGGTGCCAACGCCGT
>NZZV01000192.1 GCA_002698945.1 Acidimicrobiaceae bacterium | reverse complement strand
GGGCCGTGTTCTCCGTTCCGATTCGTACCGCGGTGCTGGACCCCGCCACGTCCACCTACGTCTACGGCGCAGGCGGCGGCATCACCTGGCCGTCGGATCCGGCGACCGAGAACGACGAGGTGGACGTCAAGGCGCGCATCCTGACGCGGTCGAGGCGGGAGTTCGACCTGCTCGAGACGATGCTGCTCGGCCCCGAGGGCGTGCGCCACCGCACACACCACCTGGACCGGCTCGGGGCGAGCGCCGGTTGGTGGGGGTTCCCGTTCGTCCGTCACCACGCCGAGGAGCTGCTCGATTCGCTCGACCCGGCCGACGACGCCCGTCGTCTGCGGCTCCTCCTGAGCCGCGCCGGAGTGCTGCGCATCGAACACACGCCGCTCGAAGCCGACGCGGAGGCGGTGGTCGAGTTGGCGATCGATCATGTGACCATGCGGTCGGATGATCCGTTCTGCTGTCACAAGACGACCTGGCGTCGGCACTACGACGAGGCGCGTGCGCGCCACCCAGGCGCGGACGACGTGATCCTGGTCAACGAGCACGAACACGCCGTCGAGACCACGATCGCGAATCTCGCCTACCGAGTCGGCGACCGGTGGTACACCCCACCCCTCGACGACGGCGGCCTGGCCGGCGTCGGACGTTCGATCGCGCTGGCCGACGGCCGCCTGACCGAACGGTCGATCGACGCGGCGCACCTCGCCACGGTCGACGAACTGGCCGTCGTCTCGTCACTCCGCGGCTGGCGCCCCGCCCGGCTGGTCGAGCGTCGACCCTGACGCCGACTCCGTCGGGATGGCGGGATTCGAACCCGCGACCCCCTGCTCGACCGCCTGCCGCATCCACAGGAGCGCTCGTATCGAGCCTGACGGGAATCAGCTGGCGATGTCGGTCGGGAGAGGGTCGGAGTTCATCTCGGCGATCCACGTTCGGGTGCGACGAGCTCGGCTGACAAACGCACGCCTGCGGCGTCCGGCGTCGTCGCCTTGTTGTAGCCATCGCTGGCTCACCGTCGGGGTGCGAACGCCGTGGTCCCACAGGACTCTCGTGGGGCTCAGGATCTCAGCCGATGGGCCGGATCGCCCCGCTCGTCCTCACCACTGTCCGAGCGTTCTCGGGTTCGCGGCGTCCGGTATCGCCGCCGCGATCAGGACGAGGCGAGACCGAGGAACACGGCGATGGACCGTCCGAGTCGCGTCATGTCGTCGTCGGACAGACGTCCGACGCGCTCGCCGAGTTTCGAGCGCGGGACGGTCGTGATCTTGTCGACCATGAGCCGGCTCGTCTGGCGGATCCCGGTCGTATCGCCCGCATCAACTGGGATCCGGAACAACGGTGCGTCGGTGAGATCGGTCGTCAGTGCGCAGACGGTCACGGACGCGGTCGCGTCGAACAGGTCATCTTGGATGATGACCACCGGCCGCGGCTTGCCGACGTAGCCACTGCCAGCTGCTGCGGTCCAGATCTCTCCCCGCTTCACGCGCCGTCGCTGAGCGCGTCGATGAAGGCCTGATCGTCAGCTTCTTCACTGCTGGCGGCGACGGCCACCGCTTGGTCGTGGGCCTGCTGCGCGAACTGCGGCGAACGGACGTCGGGAACCCAGAGCTGTACCGGCCGCAGTCCTTGCGCGCGGAGTCGCTCGCGATGGGCGCGGACTCGGACTGCGCTTGGAGAGGTCGAACGTTGGCGAGCCATGCCCAGACGTTACATGTAACACCGGCTCCGAGCAACCACGCCGTCGCGACGGTGGTCAACATGGTGGCCAGCGGCATGACACCAGCCGAGGTCGTCGACGAGCTTCCCTCCCTGGAGCTCGATGACGTCGCCGCTGCGCTGCGCTATGCCGCGGATGCGGTCGCCGACCGAGAGATCCCTCTGCAGCCGTCGGCGTGAGATTCCTGCTCGATCAGCCGAGCGCCGACGAACAGGCCAGCGTCATGCTCGAGCACATCGAGATCTGGCAGACGACCTCGAGGCCGGCGCGGTCGTCGTGATCTCTGACTATCGGATGCGAGTACGACGACTGCCGCTGATCCACGACACCTGACGTCGCTACGAGCGGCGGAGGCGGTCGACGGAATGAGAACCGATCGAAACGACCAGCTCGGTTTGGTCGGGATGGCGGGATTCGAACCCGCGACCCCCTGCTCCCAAAGCAACCGCGCATCCCTGCTTGTAGCTTTAATTCCCTGGTAGACGTGTTCGTGGAGGTTCGCTAGAGTTCATTGTTGTTCCCCCGCATTCCCCCGCACATTCCCCCGCACGTCTGGAGCCCCGACATGCCGAAGCGAACAACCAGCAGCGATGCGGGGACGGGAGAAGAGGCGGGAGCGGGGGAGCGGCGCACGAAGCGTCCTCACGGGGCTGGTGCGATCTACGTCGACAACCGACGTGGGACGTTGGTGGGGGAGATCTGGCTCGACGGACAGCGTCATCGCGTCACCGGCGCGAACCGTACGGCGGTCAACCGGCGTCTCAGCCAACTGAAGCGCGAGCATGCCCGCCAAGAGTTGGGTGACGGCAATGCGACCGTGGGGCAAGCCCTCGACAACTGGCAGCGTCGTGTGCTCGACGGCAAAGACCTCGCACCCAAGACTCACGAGCTGTACGTGTGGGCGCTCGATCTCATCCGGTCGGAACTCGGTTCGACTCGACTCAGCAATCTCACAGTCGACCGCATCGAACGAGCCCTCGACGACCTCGCTGCAGGCTCACAAGGCCGCCCGCTGTCGCAACGCTCGCTCAAGCTCGTCCGCTCAACGCTTGGACAGGTGCTCGACCACGCGAAACGACGCAAGCTGATCAGCGACAACCCTGCCCGTGACGCGATGCTCCCGGCCGACGCGCCCCGAACCGCTGAGCGGAAGGCCCTGACGCCCGAGCAGGGTCGCGAGCTCTGGGACGCGCTGGCCGACGAAGGAACGTACGGAGCTATGTTCCGGCTACAACTCACGACCGGCCTGCGACCGGGAGAGGCCGCAGGATTGTGTTGGGATGCGCTCGAACTCGACGCAGACCCGCCGCTGTTGCACGTGCGGCGCGCAGTGCGGATCGAACACAACCGGATCGTGCTCGTCGACGACCTCAAGACGGCCGCCAGCTACCGATCGATCGTGCTCCCGGCCGACGCCGTCGAGGTACTCCACCGGCAGAGGGTTGACCTTGCCGAACAGGCGCTCGCCGACGGACGAGGGTTGCCGCGCGACGCCCTGTGCTTTCCGAACCAAGCTGGAACGCCCATCGATCCGAGCAGGGCCAGACGCGTCCTGAAACGCATCTGCGCCGAGAACGGTCTCCCGGAGTTGAGCCCCAATGAACTCCGACACTCGGCCGCATCCATCCTCATCGACCGCGGCGTCGCTGTCGAACTGGTCGCAGATCTGCTCGGACACACCAACTTCCGCATGCTCGCAGAGCACTACCGGCACAGGTTGCGTCCAGCAGCCGGCGCAGCCGCAGCGCTGAACTGGTCGTCTGACTCCTCGGCGTAGTGGAACCGACTGGGGGGAATCGACGGAGGCGTTGGATGCGTATCGAATGTCCTGGTAGCTCGCCCGGTTCCACGGGCGATGATGATTTAGGGAGCAACCAGGGGAGTAACCGCGTAAATCGCCTTGCAACGGAAACCTCACCATCGGATCGATGGCCATCGCAACCTTCACAAATCGCCCTGGGTTTCTCGAGAGCCGTCCGTGTCGGCGGCCATGAGATCCTGCCCAGTGGCGGTCATGTAGCTGCCCGCTGGCGGCCAACAGTTCTGCCCAGGGGCGGCCAAGTGTTCTGCTCTCGTTGATGTTCGTTCCCGCCGGGGTCCACCTGTGTGGGGTGCTCCTCCTACTCGAATGGCCGGTCGCCAGACCGTTGACCATCGAGCAGGAGGAGCGAGTTGAAGTCTCGCGAGGAGATCATGGAAATTTTGGAAGCGTTCGACCTGACGGGGTCGTTCAGAGATGCCGGCGAGTTGGCCGGTTGTTCGCATCACACCGTCGCCGGCTATGTCGCCAAGCGTGATGCGGGTGAGCTACCCGATGACGGGCCGCAGCGTCGGGAGCGGATCATCGATCCGTTCTTGCCGAAGATCGAAGAGTGGGTCGAGCGTTCGGCCGGCAAGATCCGCGCCGATGTGGCGTTCGACAAGCTGACAGCGCTCGGCTACACCGGTTCTGAGCGCACGGTCCGTCGGGCTGTGGCGGAGGTGAAAGCGAATCATCGGCGGGGCCGGCGGCGTGTGTATCGGCCGTGGATCACCGAGCCGGGGATGTGGGCGCAGTGGGACTGGGGCACCGGGCCCACGGTTGCGGGTCGGGCGACGGTGTTGTTCTGTGCGTGGTTGGCGTGGTGCCGGTTCCGGGTGGTGATCCCGTGTTGGGATCGCACGATGCCGACCCTGATCGGATGTCTGGACAGGTCGATGCGTGCCTTTGGTGGTGCGCCGACGTACTGGTTGACCGACAACGAACGCACGGTCACGATCGATCACGTCGCCGGGGTGCCGGTGCGGCATCCGGAGATGGTCGCGATCGGCGGCCACTACGGCGTCACGGTAGCGACGTGTGTGCCGGCGGATCCCGAGTCCAAGGGCGGCTCGGAATCCACGGTGAAGCTCGCGAAGGCTGATCTGGTCCCGACGGATGCGAACCTGCTCGACGACTATCGGTCGTGGGGTGAGCTGGTCGATGCGTGTGAGGCGTGGATAACTGAGGTCAACGGTCGTGAGCATCGGGTCACCCGTCGGGCACCGGTCGAGATGCTGGCTGAGGAACAGCAGCGTCTGCACCGCCTTCCCGAGGTCGCCTACACGGCGGTGTTCGGTGAGACCCGCAAGGTGTCGTGGTCGGCGACGATCAGCTTCGGCGGGGTGCTCTATTCGGTCCCGCACACGTTGGCTGATGAGTCGGTGTGGGTGCGTGTCGACGGCGACCAGATCGTCGTCACCCACTGCGCGGCGTCGGGGCCGGTCGAGGTCGCCCGGCATCGCCGTTCGACGCCGGGGCATCCGATGATCGACGATGCCCATTATCCGCCCCGACCTGCCGGACCTCTCGCGCGCAAACCGCACCCGTCGAGCGCCGCGGAGGCCGAGTTCTTGGCGCTCGGTGAGGGTGCTCGACTGTGGTTGGTCGAAGCCGCGTCGGCCGGCACCAGTCGTGTGAAGGTGAAGATGGCCGAAGCCGTTCAGCTCGCCCGCTTGCACGGTCAGCTCCGAGTGGACTGGGCGCTCGGACACGCCGCCACCTATGCCCGCTTCGCCGACGGCGACCTCGCCTCGATCCTCGCCAGCGGGCCACCGAGCGAGTTACGCACCGCCACCGATGGGCACTCGCTGCAGCCAAGCACCCGGGCCTGGGACCGGTTCGGGATCGACGGGAACGCCCGATGAGCGCCGACACGACGATCACGATCAACGCCGCCGACGCCGTCGAGCTGGTCGAAGCACTCCAGTGGCTCCGCGACTGGTTCGACTACGACCACGACACCCTCGCCGCGTCGATGCGCCGCCACAGCTTCGGGCTGTTCCACCTCGACGAACTCGACGACACCTTGGACCGCTTCGCCCGCCTGCTCGGAGGTCGCCCATGACCACCACCACTGTCGACGAAGTCGTCGACCTGCTGCGTGAGCTGCGCCTGCCACACATGCGCCGCACCGCCCCCGACGTGTTGGCGACCGCGAAAGCGCAACGTTGGGACCCCGCCGAAGCGATCCGAGCGCTGCTCGCCGAGGAACTCGCCGGACGCCAGGCGTCGTCGATCAGCAGTCGTCGCAAGACCGCCGGGTTCCCGACCGGCAAAACCTTCGACGCCTGGGACGAAACGATCTCATCGATCCCCGCCCCCACCCAACGAGCGCTGCGGACACTCGAATGGCTCGAACGCCACGAGAACATCGTCGTGTGCGGACCGTCCGGCACCGGCAAAAGCCACTTCCTCGAAGCGCTCGGACATGCTGCGATCGACCACGGCGCCCACGTCTCCTGGTTCAGCCTCGAACACCTCGGCCACATCGTCCGACGCGGCCGCGCCGACGACACCACCGGCCGAGCGATCAAACGGATCATGCGCGCCGACGTCATCATCATCGACGACATCGGCCTGCTCCCCGTCGCCGCCGAGACCGCCGAAGCGCTCTACCGCGTTGTCGACGCCGCCTACGAGAAACGCTCCATCGCGCTCTCGTCGAACCTGCACCCTGCCGGCTTCGACGAACTCATGCCCAAAAACATCGCCAACGCCACCGTCGACCGGCTCTTGCACCACGCCCACGTCGTCATGACCGCCGGCGACAGCATCCGCCTCACCCAAGCCACCGGCGGCAAGGGGGTGACACCACTGACCAACTGACCTGCTGGGCAGAACTCCTGGCCACCACCGGGCAGTTCTGTTGGCCACCACCGGGCAGTTCCACTGTCCGCCACCGGGCAGATCCCACTGGCCCTTGACAGTCCGAAGTTCCCAGGGCGATTCACGACCGCTTCTCCGGCGGCGAGCGACACGCCCCATCGCCGCCAGCGCGAGGTCTTGGCCAACCGGCGCTGGATCCGGGCGTCGATGTCAGTTGTTGCCCGTCAGCGTGACTCCCTGATCGTCGGACCAGATCCTCGCAAATCGGCGTCCTCCAGGGGAACCTAGCTTGGCGCCACACGGCCGATCCCCGCGAGCTCCCCTACGTGCGGAGCGGTGATGGCTCAACGGCCGACGGTGACCTAACGAGTCCCGTGCTGCTCGATTGAGCGAGTCGTCAAACAGTCTCTGTTCCTGCCGGACGCAGAACTCGGCTGAGCCCGGATCACTGAGGGCTCGTTGGCCGGGTTCGTCCGAGCACCTCGCGCATGACGTGCTCGGTGTCCTCGCCGTAGTTCGGACCGGAGCGGTTGAACGGACCGCCGATGTAGGGCGGAGTCTCTGAGAACTTGGTGGGGTGGTCGCGAACGGGCCAGCGACCGATCTCGGCTTGGTCGAGCTCGACCATCCACTCGAGGTGGGCCAACTGCGGATCGCGGTCGCAGCGGTCCTGGGCGGTTTGGCAAACTCCGGCTGGGACGCGGCTCACCTGAAGCCGATTCATCAACTCGAACCCGTCCAAGTTGCGGGTGGCTTCGCCGACGAGACGGTCGAGTTCGTCCTGGTGTCCGAGTCGATTGTCGAGCGAGGCGAATCGTGGATCGCGAGCCCAGTCGGGTTGTCCGAGAACTTCGAGCAACGCTTCCCATTGGGGTTGGTCGAAGGCCGCGATCGCAATCCATCGATCGTCGCCGCGTGTCGGGTAGATGCCGTGAGGTGCAGCTTGCTTGTAGGGCGAGCGGTTGCCGAAGCGCGACCAGCGGCGCGCGTTCACCGCATGGTCGAGTGTGGCGGTCGACGTCAGATAGATCCCGGTGTCGCCCTGCGAGGCGTCGATGTGGCAGCCCTCGCCGGTGACGTCGCGCCGGTAGAGCGCAGCGAGCATCGCTGTTGCCATGTTGTAGGCCCCGAACCAGTCGAGGTAGGAGTAGCCGATTCCGGCCGGAGGGTATGGCTCGGGCAGGCCCGACATCTCGCTGATACCGGTGATGGCCTGGGCACTTGGGCCGAAGGTGCGCATGCGGCCGTAGCGACCGAGCTGTCCGAGTCCGCTCTGTTGTACATAGATGATGCTCGGGTTGAGTTCGCGGAGCCTCTCGTAGCCGAGCCCGAGGCGGTCCATCGTGCCTGGTGAGTACCCTTCGACAATCATGTCGGCGCTGCCGATCAGCTTCTCCAGGGTCTCCCGGTCGGCTGGGTCCTTGAGATTGAGAGCGACGCTCAACTTGCCTGCGTTGATCTCCATGAATCCACCGCTCCGGTTGGGGTGCAGGTTGGCGTCGGGGAGCGGGAGCGGTTCGCTCGTGGCCGACCGCTCGGCGCGCCCGCCGGGCGGACAGGCCCCCGAGACGCTGTAGCGCATCCCGTCGGGCCGCGTCTCGTGCTCCACGCGGATCACCTCGGCGCCGAGCCCGGCGAGGAATCGGCCCGCGCCGGCGCTCGCGAGCATCCAGCCGAGGTCGATGATGCGCACGTCTGCAAGTGGGAACGGTCGTCCGAGTGCGCTGGTCGAACTCGCTGTGGACGGCCGGTCGTTCACGTGCGTTCGCCGGTGCTGGACCGGCTGGGTCCACTCGACGTCGATGTGGCGATCGTGTTCGCCCACGAGCGGCGGACGCGGACCGGTAACCCATTCGACGCCGTCGGTGTGCCACTTTGCCGCGACGTAGGGATAGGTCTCGTCGAGTTCAGGGTGATGGACGTTGACGAAGGTGCCACGGTCCCACCAGTGCTCGTCGGCGAGGTTCTCCTCTGGCCGCCGGATCGGCGCCCACGGGAGCCCGCGCGCCTGCGCCTCGCGCCACACGTCCGAGTCGAACAGCAGCCGTTTGACGAGTCGATCGATGAGAAAGTCGAGCCGCTCGCGCGCCTGAGGCGTGGTGCGCGTGTCATCGTAGGCGGGATCGCCGAGATCCTCTTCGGCGCCGTAGTGGCGAAGCAGGTCGACACTGTCGCCCCAAGTGTCGAAGCCGCTGAACAGGTACGTGCGGTACGGCAGGACGTACCGCCCGTCCTTGGTCGATGACAGCGACGGCGTGCTGGTCGAGGTCGAAGAGTGCCGACACGTCAGGCGTTGCGGAGTCCGGGCCAGGTAGACCCAGTTGGGGATGTCGGTTTCCGTCGACTGGCTCACCGCATGGTGGACGCTCGTCGACAGCTGCTGGCCGCGATCGCTGCCGAGCCGGTGCACGAGCGCCGCAATCACCGACATCGCACTCATCTCGCCAGCCAGATGGTACGAGTGCCACAGCTGAGGCGTTGTCGGCGGCGTGTCGTAATGCCCATCGGGATGTGGGTCGTAGCCGCAGTTCATGGTGATGCCGCCGAGCGCCATGTGCACGAGATCACTGCCCAGATGATCGGACCACGGCCCGGAGTCGCCGAAGGGTGAGATGCGGGCGTGGATCAGACGGGGGTTGCGGTCGGCGAGCGCCTCGCCGCTCAGCCCACGCTCATGGAGCCAGCCTCGGGGCTGGCTGTCGAGGATCACATCGGCGACGTCGGCGAGTCGAGCGAACCGGTCTCGATCGGCGGCGTCGTCAAGATCGAGCACGATCGACCGCTTGGCGAGGTTGTAGTGCCAGAAGTAGAGGCTGCGGTCGGGGTGCGGTTCGTCGTGACGAAACGGCCCGATCTCTCGTGTCGAAACACCCCCGGGCGGCTCGACGCGGACGACGTCGGCGCCGAGCCCTGCGAGCACCTTGCCGCAGTATTCACCAAGCTCGTCACCGATCTCCAACACCCGGACGCCGCCGAGGAAACCAGTGAACTGTGGGCTGTCGTCGTCGCTCGTGGGTGTCGTGCGTGTCATTGCGTTCCTCCTCGGCGCACAGCTGAAGCCGCGCATCTATTGACGAAGTGTCAATATACTTTCGGTCGGGTCTGGACGCGCAAGCGGAACCTGAGACTGCAACGCACTCGGGTCAACCATCGATCCAAACAGGATCACGTCGTTCGACGAACGCCAGAGCGCCCTCCCGCGCGTCACTGCTCCCGAAGACGACTGGGTGCCACTCTGCTTGCCGTCGCAATGCTGCCGCCGGGTCGTGCATCCCGAGACGTACCAGTTCCTTGCTTGCCCGTACGGCAAGCGGACCGTTCTGTCCGATTCGACGGGCGAACTCGATTGCGGTTGGCAGAACTTCATCGAAGGGAACGACGCGATTGATCAGTCCGAGTCCGTATGCGCGATCGGCGTCGATCAAGTCGCCCGTGAGAGCCAACTCAAGGGCGATCGCCACCGGCAGACGCGACGCGAGGAGCATGCCTCCCCGCGCAGCAAAGAGGCCGCGCTTGACCTCAGGCAATCCGAAATCAGCGTCCTCCGACGAGATCACCATGTCGCAGCCGAGCAGTAGCTCGAAACCGCCCGCGACGGCACTCGCGTTTGCTGCACCAATGACCGGCTTGGGAAACAGGCCGTCGGTGAGTCGGCGAACGTCGAGGCGCGCAGCGTCAAGACCCGGGCGGGATTCGGATGACGCGGCCAAGAATGATCGGAGGTCCATGCCGGCGCAGAAGGCGCGGTCGCCCGTTCCGGTCAGCACGATGGTTCGGACGTCCGGGTCGTCTGCAGCATCGCTGAGCGCCGTTCCGAGGAGTTCGACGAGTTCGGGACTCATCGCATTGCGGGCGTCGGGACGATTCAGGCGGAGGACCAGAACGTCGCCGCTGCGATACACGACGAGTGGCGAGTCATCGGGAGTGGTCGAGAGCAGCGGTGTATCTGACATGGTTCAAACAAGCAGTTGGATTGGTGACTCGAGACGGTCTCGGATCGATCTGGCAAATCGAGCCGCCGGTACTCCGTCGAGAGCCCGGTGGTCCCAGGTCAGGCTGAGCGTCAGCACCGGTTCTCGACGGGGTTGTCCATCGTCTGACCATGCAACCTCGTCGCGAAGGCGTCCGACGCCGAGGATGCCGACGTTCGGTGGGTTGAGAATGGGCGTGAAGTCGTCGATGCCTTCGACGCCCAGATTGCTGACTGTGAAGGTGGACCCGACGGAGCCGTCCCGTCCGAGCGTGCCGGATCGCGCCGACGAGGCCAGCTGTCGCGTGGCGTCAGCGAGCTGGGTGAGACTCAACCGGTCGGCATGGCGAACGACCGGGACGATCAATCCGTCCTCCACCGCCACAGCCATGCCGACGTGAACATCGTTCGCTACAACGATGTGGTCACCATCAACGCGAGCATTCATCGTCGGGTGATCCACCAGCGCCAACGCTGTCGCCCGCAGTATGAAGTCGTTCAGACTTGGCACGACGTCCCCAGCGGACAGGTAGCCGCTGATCTCGTCGCGAAGCGCGACGGTCCGTTTCATCCGGACGGTCATGTTGAGGGTGAGTTGTGCGGCTTCCGTGAGGCTCCGCATCATTCGGCTCGCAATGGTCCGGCGCATCGTTGACATGGGATGCCGCTCGACCGTCGCGTCGTTCGTCGTGAGATCGGAGTTCTCTCGCGAACCTTCGAACCGTTGCTGTGCTGCCAACTCGACGTCGCGACGCGTGATCAGCCGATCATCCGGTCTCACGTCAGCTATGGTCAGCCCGAGCCGTCGAGCTGTGAAGTGGGCGGCGGCGGTGCCGCGCTGCGCCGGTCGCACCTCGTCCTGAGCGGGCGCCGCTGAATGTTGGGTTGCTGCCGCGTTCTTGACGTCGGCGGTCACGATTCGCCCGCGAGGTCCGGAACCGTCGACGACGGAGATGTCGACTCCCAACTCGTCTGCCACTCTGCGGGCGTTCGGCGAGGCCGGCCGCCGGCCGCCGATCGGGGTGGCAGCCGCGCTAGGGGTTCGCGCGGCCACCACCCCGGACGGCGGCGTTGCGCCGCCAGATTCGCCGCCGATCCAGCCGACAACGGCACCACAAGAAAGCACCTCACCTGCTTGTGCACCATGGCGCACGATTCCATCAACCGGCGCCTCTACCTCGATCTCAGTCTTGTCGGTTTCGATGGTGAGCACCGATTGACCTGCTGCGGCCGAATCTCCGCTTGCAACGAGCCATTCGACGATTGTTGCCTCGGTCATCGTCATGCCGATCTTTGGGACGAGGATCTCAGCCACGGCGCCCTGCTGCAATCACCAACGGCCGCCAGCAACCGTCGCTCGCACGGCCTCGGCGATCGAACTCGCGCTGGGCACATACAAGCGCTCCAACTCTGGGGCGAACGGCACCGGGCTGAATGGAGCGCCGACCCGGCCGATTGGAGCATCGAGGTAGTCGAACGCTTCTTCCTGAATCTGCGCTGCGATCTCTCCACCAAAGCCCCCGAAGCGCACCGCTTCGTGAGCCACAACCACCCTGTTGGTCCGTCGGACCGACTCGAGGATCGTGTCGATGTCAAGTGGCGAGGGAGTGCGAACGTCGATCACTTCGACATCGATCCCTTCGGCTGCAAGCGTCGAGGCCGCCTCGATCGACTCGAGCACCATTCTTCCCATCGCAACAATCGTCACGTCGTGACCAGTTCGGACAACAGCCGCAACACCGAGCGGCAGTGTGTATGCCTCCTCGGGCACGTGGGCCTTCAGGCCGAGCGTGCGCTTATTGAGCATGACCACGGTTGCGTTGTCGTCGTCCAGTGCCGCGCGCAAGAGCCCTTTGACTTCGTACGGCCCCGAGGGCATCACGACCTTGAGACCCGGCACGTGACACAGCCACGCCTCAAGGCTCTGCGAGTGCTGGGCAGCCGAGGAGGTTCCTGCGCCGGCGACCGTCAGGATCGTGAGCGGCATGCGGATGCTGCCCCCGAACATGTACTTCATTTTGGCCGCCTGATTGACGAGCTGGTCCATGGCGATGCCGATGAAATCCATGAACATGATGTCGATCACAGGACGGCACCCACACGCAGCAGATCCGACACCGAGTCCGGCGAGTGCGGCTTCCGCCACCGGCGTATCGAGGACACGCTCGCGGCCGTGTTCATCGGCCAGTCCCTTATAGACGGAGTACACGCCGCCGGCCACGACGTCCTCGCCAGCCACGAACATTGTGCGATCTCTCGCTAGACCCTGCGAGAGTGCTTCCGTCGCAGCTTGGACGTACTTCAATGAGCGAGCCTGATGGTTGACGGGCTCGCTCGATGCTGTTCGAGTGTTGTCGATGCTCATCGTTCGGCGTCGATCGTGTACACATCGGTCAGGAGTTCGGTCGGGTCAGGAGGGTCCCCAGCGCTGGCCTCGCGAATCGCCTCAGCCAGCTCGACCTCGATCTCCTTCCCGATCGCGGCGGCTACCTCAGAAGTGAGATCTCCCCGGTCGATGAGCTGCCGCTCGAATGCATCGATCGGATCTCGCTTCCGCCACTCCTCCACCTCTGAGTCGGGGCGGTACGGGATCCTCAAGCCTTTGAGGCCGACGTGGTCGAAGTAGCGATACGTCTTTGCCTCGATGAACGTCGGGCCGCCACCGGAACGTGCTTGCTCGACAGCATCAAGTGCTGCGACGCCCACGGCTTCCACATCCATCCCGTCGACGATCTCGGCTCGCATGCCCCATGCTTGTGCGAGCGCTGCGACGTTCTCGACCGTCTGGTGATGCGCACGTGGCGTGAACTCCGCGTACTCGTTGTTCTCGCACACGAAGACGACCGGCAGATTCCACACCTGCGCAAGGTTCCCGGCCTCGTGTACAGAGCCCTGATTCGAGGCGCCGTCGCCAAAGAATGCAACGGCCACTCGGTCGCTTCCGAGATAGCGATTCGCGAACGCTGCGCCGACAGCGATTGGCGGACCGGCTCCAACGATCCCATTCGCTCCGAGCATGCCGATCGAGGGATCACTGACGTGCATGCTTCCGCCCTTGCCGCCGCACGATCCACTGGCCCGTCCGAAGAGTTCCGCGATCATCGCAGCCACCGACCCGCCCTTCGCGAGCATGTGACCATGTCCACGATGGGTCGACGTGACGTGATCATCGAGGCGGAGAGCGGCACAGACGCCAACCGACACCGCCTCCTGGCCAACGGACAGATGAACGGATCCGGGAATTCGATTCGACTCCATCAGCTCGCCAGCGGCGAGTTCGAAGGCCCGGATCAGTCGCATACGTCGGTACATGGTCATCGAGTCCAGACCGGCCGATTCCGATACCTCGATCACGTTGCCAACCGACCGTGAGTCGACGCGTCGCCTGCGGCCACGGGCCACCGTCCATCTGTCGTCATGTTGCTCCTCGATGTCGTTGGAAGCGGCCGACAGGGTCGGCCCCGAGTCCGCTACTGACGAACTGTACAATACGGGGCGTGGTTGTCCAAGTGGTGATCGCGTCGCGGCCGGTTGGCCAATGCAGCACGACCGGTGATGGCTTCAATTGCGGACTCCGCAGGGGTCCGAACGTCGTCATCGAGGTTCGACGAGTGCAACGAAGTGGCCCTTCGCGGTCAACGCATCGGTGAACTCCTGGCTGTACGCGGCCGTCGGATTCGCACGCACGGCCTCGTCGATGGCGTGGGCGTCGGGGCCGACGACGATCCGCCACTCACCGTCACGGACTCCCTGAAGGATGGCTGTCGCCGCTTCGGCGGCGGAAGTGGGTGCCGATTGCTCGAATCGCTCGATCCGCTCCATGATCAGCGTGCGCACATCATCGTCCGAGAGCGAGTCGACGACACGTCCTCGACTCGCGTAGGACTGCCGAGTCCGTGCCACGTACTCATCGCTGATCCGGCCGCTCTCCGAGCCGGCACTCTCGAGTGCTCTCCGGGCGATCGGTGTAGCGACGTGCCCGGGCAACACGACGGCAGCAGTCACGTGAGGGGCATTCACTCGGAAGTCGACGATGAGTGCCTCCGTGAAGCCACGTACGGCGAACTTGGCGGTGCAGTAGGCGGTGTGTGGGCCCTGAGCTCCGAGGCAACCCCAGGTTGCGTTGATACTTGCGATGTTGACCACCTGCGATCGTTGAGCCGCTTCGAGGAGCGGAAAGAAGGCACGGGTCCCGTTGAGAACTCCACCCCACACGACATCGAAAGTTCGGTCCCAGTTCGCCTCTGCGCCGCGCACGATCGAGTGGCCACCGGTAGTTCCGGCATTGTTGAACAACAGGTGAACCGCATCGGTTCGAAACTCGGCGGCTACATGGCGCGCGAACTCGTCGACATCGCTACGCCGAGCAACGTCGGCGACGGCGGACGTCAGCCG
>NZZV01000191.1 GCA_002698945.1 Acidimicrobiaceae bacterium | reverse complement strand
CCAACCCAACGCATCCAACCTCAACTACCAACCCGGCGACGTCACCCCGAACGCCGTCCTCGCCAAGATCGGCACCAACGGCAACGTCTGCATCTACACCCACGCCACCACCCACCTCGTCGTCGACGTCAACGGCTACGTCCCCAACGGCGGCAGGTGACGCGAGCGGCGTCGCGCGGCGGGCCGCACGTTCCGCACGGTCGGAGTTCGATCACCGGGTCGTGCTACGACATGGCATGGATCTGCTCACGGGGCACGCAGCTCAACAACCCGACAAGCTCGCGGTGATCGACGATCGTCGGGGACGCACGGGTGAGGGTGACGACGTTCGCACCGCCACCTACGCCCAGCTCGAGGCACGGGCCAACCGACTCGCGCACGTGCTGCGCGACCACGGAGTCAGTGCCGGTGACAAGGTCGTCTGGTGCGGACAGAACTCGATGGGCATCGTCGAGGTGGTCAACGCAGCGCGCAAGGTCGGCGCGGTCGCGGTACCGCTGAACTATCGACTCGCCGACGAGGAGGCGGCGTACGTGGTCGACCACTCCGACGCCGGCACGGTCTACGTCTACGCCGACTACGCCACGATGTTCGCCCGGATCCGCGACTCGATCCCGAAGGTGCGGACGATCCTCGTGTTCGACGGTGACGACGGTCAGGTCCCGGACGGGATGACCGCATGCGACCCGCTGGTCGAGGCTGCCTCGTCCGAGCCGCTCCCCGACCCGGACGAGGAAATGGCGCGCGGCGCCACGATGATCTACACGTCGGGCACGACGGGCAAGCCGAAGAGCGCCTACCGCCATGCCGCGTCCAGTGCCGAGCAGAGCGCAGCAATGCTCACGTACATCGGGTATCGACCCGACGACGTCTACCTCACGACCGGTCCGCTGTACCACTCGGGTCCAGGCGGCTTCATGGGAATCGGGTTGGCGATGGGCCAGACGATCGTGGTGCAACGCAAGTTCGATCCGGAGGACTGGCTCCGCCTGCTGGACACCTACGGCGCCACGTCGACGTTCGCCGCGCCGACGCCGATCCGCATGGTCTGCAACCTGCCCGACGAGGTCAAGCAGCGCTACGACCGCTCGTCGATGCGGGTGATGATCGCCAACGCGGCACCGTGGAGCTTCGCGCTGAAGCAGGCGTACGTGGCCGACTTCCCACCCGAGTCGTTGTGGGAGGTGTACGGGTCGACCGAACTGGGGGTGAACACGATCATGCGGCCGGAGGATCAGATGCGAAAGCCGGGTTCGTGCGGCAAGGAGGCGCCGATGGTCGAGATCCGGTTGTACGACGCCGACGGCGAGATCGTCACCGACACCGGACCGGAGGCGACCGGTGAGTTGTTCGTCCGGTCGGCCGCCGTGTTCGACGACTACTACAAGCAGCACGACAGGTACGAGGAGGATCGGCGCGACGGCTTCCAGACCGTCGGCGACATTGCCTACCGCGACGACGAGGGCTTCCTCTACATCTGCGACCGCAAGAAGGACATGATCATCTCGGGCGGGATGAACATCTATCCGGCCGAGATCGAAGCCGCGCTCGAAGCGCACCCCGACATCTACGAGGCTGCCGTGTTCGGCATCCCGAGTGAGGAGTGGGGCGAGATCGTGCACGCGGTGATCGTCCGGCGTCCCGGCGCCGACCTCGACGAAGCCGCCGTCGACGCACACGCACGTGCCCACCTCGCGAGCTACAAGATCCCCCGGTCGGTCGGCTGGATGGACGAACTCCCAAAGACCGGCTCGGGCAAGATCCTCAAGCGCGACCTCCGAGCACCGTACTGGGCGGAGGGAACGTCCCGCTGACGTCACCGCTCCATTCTCCGTCGCCGGATTCGGCCGCTAGAGTTGCCGCCGTGCCAGAGGAGACTCCGGCGCCTGCGGATGTAGTTCAATGGTAGAACATCAGCTTCCCAAGCTGGCGATGCGGGTTCGATTCCCGTCATCCGCTCCAAAGGACCAGGTAGAACCCGATGGACTGACGTCTATGTTCTCAGCTTTTCAGCTGAGTACACGCGGGTAGTTGCACGCAGGCTGCACGGAATGGCCGCGCAGGGAGACGTACTCGACTCGCTCGTCGTGGCCGCGACTTGTGACTCGTGCTTCTCGGCCACGCGGGGCGTGACCCGTTCGAGGTGTTGTCAGCAGAGTTGCAGCTGAAGGAGCGCCTGCCATCCTTCGCCGTAGTCGAGATAGCCCTCGTTGAGTTGGATCTCGGTGAACTCGATCGTGTCTGCGTTGATGAACCAGTACCGCAGGTTCGGGTTGCTGACGCCGGCGACAAGATCGAGGAGCACCGGCGGCGTCGACACACTCGGCGAGCCACCTGCCGTTTGTGCTCCGCCCGCATCGATGACTTCACCCGACGAGGGGTTGTTCGTCGTCGCGTAGTTGGATCCGGTCGTGGCAGGGTCGACGCCGATGGTGACTCGCCCGTCGGTGAACTCGATGGTGGAGGGAATGAAGACATCCGACGTTGCTGCTTGGATGACCCAGCGGGGACCGCCTGCGGTGGTGTCGACCCGTCGGGTCGCGACGTCGACAGTGCCCTGCGCGGTGTCGGTGTACAGGTTCGCCTGCACGATGGTGTTCTGGTCGACTTGTCGAGTTCCATCGACGAGGTCGTAGGACACGTCGGTGGGGAAGCCGGCAAGGTTGGCGGCGCTGGTGCGGTCGGCCAGGTAGGCATCAGCTGCGGCGTGCGCGCTCGAGTATCCCGTTTGAGCAATGTCGGAGTCGAACGCTGGGAACAACTGGGCGTCGAAGGACACGGGCTCATCCACGGCGGCGCACGACGCCGGGCGGTTGCTCACGCCCCTGTCGGAGTTGTCACGTTGGCTGACCATGATCAGACCAACAACGAGCACGAGGATTGACGCCGCGGCGACGGCCGTCAGCCAACGCGCTCCGCGATGAGTGGCGGTCGACGGCTCGACGTGTTCGACGAGCGGATGGTTCTCGAACCGATGGGCCTCGCTCCACCGATCCAAGATCTCGTCGGGATCGACACGAGCCATCTCGGAGCGGAACCGTTCACCGAGATCTCGCAGCTGGGCTTCGATGTCAGTGGGCATCGTTGACCTCCAGATCGTGTCGGAGTCGTTCGAGTGCGCGGCGAAGATGCTCGCGCACGGTCGATGGTGTGATCTCGAGCAGTGCTGCGACATCGGTCTGCGACCAGTCGAACGCGTGAACCAACAACACGATCGTGCGTTGTTGGTCCGACAGGTCGGCGAGCGCGGGCACCAGGGCTGGTTCGACATCGGGGAGTCGCGAACTCGAGGCGTGCGAGTCGGCCAGAGGCAATCCCCGCGCTGCGAATCTTCGGGTCGCGCTCTGACCGACACGGTACAGGTAGCCGACCTTGTTCGCGACGCCGTCGAGCCGGTCCCAGTGTTCCCACGCCCAACTCAGGGCGTCGACCGTCGCTTCCCGTCCGTCCGCGGGTCCGTACGTCGCGACCAACGCATCCAGCAGTTGCGGCTCGACGTCATGGACGAATGCTCGGAACTCGGTTCGGGTGGGACCCTGGGTCGACACGTCCATCAACCGTATGATCGCCCAGCCATCCGAAATCGCGACAGCGGATTCGCGATGTGGCGATGAGCGCGACGGAGTTGCATCGCACCTGTGTCGACGACTGGACGTGCGACCCGGGACCCGAGCAGCTTCGCGCTTCCCGGAGATCCTTGCCGCGTGGTCGAGATCGCCTGACTCGCTGTGCGCTCTGGTGGAAGCTTGGATCTTCCGGCCCCTACGGCACGACTGGGGCCCTACTCGTCGATATCGATCGGACTCGGGACCTCGGTTGGCGCACCGTCGGCGGTGTAAAGGGTGTATGTGGTGGTGGAGTCAATCGGTGTGGTGTCCCACCAGACGTTGGAGACAGGGGTGATCGTTCGGCCGTCTGAGGTGGTCACGACATTCACGGAGTCAGGAACGATCTGTCCCACGAGCTTGTGAGTGCGGTCGAGCGACGGAATCCCGAACGTCGTCTGGCCGTCGCTCCACGCTTCGCGATCTCCGCACGCAGGACCGGTGAAACCGTCGAGACTGAGATCAACGCAGTACTGCGCGGTGGTCGTGGGTTCGTAGCGGGCCATGACGGTGACGCCGTCAGTGTCGATGAGCGTGAGGCTTTCTCCTGTGCCGAGATTCTCGAACGTGGTGATCATGCCGTCGAGGTGGGGTGTCTCGGAAGTCGTCGGGGTCGCCGAATCATCGCGGACGGTGGTGGACTCGGTCTCGGCGTCGACGCCGGTGACTGGTACCTCGAACACGATGGTCGTGTCGGTCGCGATCGCGGGATCGAGGTCATCTCGACTCGGGAACTCGTCGACGAGATTGCTCCATTCGCTGCTGGTTGCCAGGCGGAGACGGTTGGCGTAGTCAACCGCTAGGTCGCTCACAAGTCCGTTGCTGCCAAGCAGGTACGTGATGCCGTTCTGCGACCAGGTGACACCGACGTAGGTGGGCTGGGAGGCGATGGTCGTGACGAACGCGGGTTGGTCGTGGACGGTCGTGTCGGTGACCGTGTCGTACCCCAACCGGTGGAGTGGGACGAGGGCGGAGTCCTCGGTGATCGTCTGAAGAAACACCGAGATCTCGCCAGCGCCCCAATGCATCATCGGCGACGGATGCTGCTGGCTCTCGAGCGGCAGGAACTGCGACTCGAATCCCGTCCCGACGGCGCGTTCGACGAGGCCGGCCGGCACCGCTGCCGAGTCGACGACGGCCCCAACACTGCTGGAATCCGCGAGGAACGTGTTCTCGGCTGCGAGCAGGAGGTCGTCGTCGCTGAGCTGATAGCCGGTGAGCACGAACATCGTCTCGCCGTCGTGGAACGCGACGCTGCGTCCGCTGCGGAACGGATCGTCGTACAGCCAACCATCCCCACCCCGCACGGTGATGGCGGTCGCGTCGTCGACGGTCAGTGGCTCGATCGGATGGTTGGTCGACACTGCCCTCACCTCGAGGTGCGGGTGCAGTTCGGGCTGATCCATCGTGGCGGTGTACCAACGGAGGACCCAGTCCCGCTCCGGCGCTGCCGGTATCGCGACGGGGTCCGGCCCGGGGTCCGCGGTCACGACAGCGTTCGCGAGGGTTTCGGGGAGCGGGTCGAACAGCATCATCCCGCCAGGCGCTACAGCGGCGGTTTCCACGCCGGGTGACGGAGGCTGTGTGGCTGGCGCTACGTCGGGCGTCTCCGCGTCCGGGCGTTGAATCGCAACGAGTGCGCCGACGCCGACCACGACGATCGCCGCAGCGGCGACCGCCAGCCACCGGCGGCCCTGGGGAGAGCGACCGGGGTGCAGGTGCACGACGTCGCCCGAGGGCGTCGGTCCGATGTCGGGGGTGTGGGCGACGATGTCGTCGAACACAGCCTTGACGTGGGGATCGAGTTGCATGTTCATGTCAGTGCCTTTCGGAGCGCGATGCGGGCTCGTGCGAGTGTTCGGTGGACGGTGCTTCGAGTGACGTCGAGCGTCTCGGCGATCTCGGCCTCGGTCATGTCGTGCCAGTAGGCGAGGAACACGACCGATCGTTGCTTCACGCTGAGCGACGCGACCGCTCGGAGAAGATCGACGTCGGGCAGCGGATCGGTGCTCGCCTCGGGCCGTACCGCGAGGAGGTCTCGCTGCCAGCGTCGTCTGCGTTGCCGGTAGAGGTCCTGTGCTTCGTTGCGGACGGCGCGGATCAGGTAGCGGTCGAAGTGTTCGATGTCGGTCCAGTCGGGCTGCTGGGTGACACGCAGGAACGCTGTTGTGGCTACGTCGTGGGCGTCGATCGGTCCGACGACGGCGGTGGCGAACCTCATTGCTGCCGGTGCGTGAGTGCGCCAGGCGACATCGACGTGTTCGTCGGCGGCGTTGTGCTCGGGGGTTCGGTGTTGATGCATCAGATCCATCTCGTCAGGTAGACGCCGCCGAGACCCCGTGTGCGCGACTGTCGAACCAACAAGAGGCTGACACACCCCTTCCCGTTCATGCGGCCGGCGCAGCCGGGGTCAGGGACGCCGCCTGCAGCACGCGCATGGTGCGGACTCACCCGTGCATCGACACCACCCGGACGCGCGCCGACAGCCCGGTCGTGGCATGTTGGGGTGCACGCCAATCAACGTTGGCTTGTACGGGTGCCGGTCAGCGGCTCATCCTGCGGTGAGCTCGGTGGTGCGCCCGTCGCTGGCGATGATCTTGTAGGTGACGAGTGATCCGGAGTCGATCACGTCCCACCAGATGTTGTGGGTGGGGGTGATGTTCTTGCCGGTTTCGGTTCGGATGTCGGTGACGGCGTCGGGGACGGCGCCGACCACGAGGACCTGGGTGCCGTCGAGTGAGTCGAGCACGGCGACGGGTCCGCCGAGTCCGGCTCCGTTGCCGATGTCTTGTTGCATGGCTATCGCCTCGGCGCTGAAGCATGTGGCTTGGGTGTCGAATGGGAGTTCTTGGCCGGCCCAGGTGATCGCGAGGCAGTACTCGTCTTGTCCGGTGCGTTGGACGGGTTGCACTTGGGCGTCGATCTTGAATCCTGGTTCGTCGACGATCGTGACCATGTCGCCGGCAACTTCGGGGAGGAACGCTGCGATCGGTCCGGTGTCGAACGGTTCGTGTGTGCCTTCGACCTGTTGTTGGATGGCGTCGTAGTACTGGTCGTGGAGCGCGCTTTCGCCGATGTCGGTGACGGTCTCGCCGGAGTGGACGATTGCTTCGGCGAACACGGCGATCGGGTATCCACCGTCCGCGACGGTGTTCCAGAACCGGACGGTCACGGCCGACGCCGTGAGATCGTCGATCGTGAACGGGTCGTCGGAGGACTGTGCGAGTCGTTCACCGCTGGCGGCGTCGTAGACGTCGACCTGTGTCTGGCCGCCGGCGTCGTTGGTGAATGATCCGGTGAGCTGCCCGTCGCGGAAGTCGAGTTGATCGATCGTGAATGTCCCGATGCCGCCGCCGGTCACGACCCACCGTTCGGGCTGTGCGTCTGCTCCGACCTGCCGAACGAGGAGCAGCCCGTCGCCCGTGTCGTTCTCGGTCGCGAGTGAGAACCCGACGACCGCGGCGTCGTCGCGGATCCGTGGCGGTTCGAGGTCGGATACCGAGTAGGTCACCGTGTAGCCGTCGGGCACGACGTCGGGTCGTGTTCGATCCGCGAGGTAGGCATCCACCGCGGCTTGAGGGGTGTCGAATCCGGCCGCCACGATCGAGTCGACCTCACCGGCCGGGTACAACCCCACCGCCGCGGAGCTCGCGTCGACCGCGGGACGCTCGGCGAGCGGCGCCGGCGTCTCGTCTCGCAACTGCGTCACCACAACCAGTCCTGCGACTGCGACGAGCACCGCGGCCGCCGCCATCAGCGGAACCAGCCGCCGATGCCGCGGACGCGTCGTCGAGTCAAGGTGAAGCCGGAGCGGCCGCTCGCCGAACTCGGGTGCGGCGTCGATCGTGGTTCGATCAGCCTGCCTCGCGAGTGCGGTGCGGATGTCGTGTTCGAGTGAGGTGGTCATGGGAGTTCCTTCCTGATCGCGGCGAGGGCGCGTGAATGGAGTGACTTGACGGTGCCCGGGCGGCATTCGAGCGCTTGGGCGATGTCGGCTTCGCTGAGGTCGAGCCAGTAGCGCATGACGACGACGGCACGCTGGCGGTACGACAGGTCGGCGATGATGTCGATCAACTCGTCGACCGGGTCGGACGCGTCCGTGGTCGTCGCCCCGTGCCGCCGGAACCGATCGACTTCGCGTGTGCGACGGCGGTGCCAGTTCCGGCACACGTTGACCGTGGTCGCCCTCAGGTAGGGGCGTGGTTCGCGGATGGTGTCGAATCGTCGATAGATCTGCGCGAACGCGTCCTGGGCGAGTTCTTCCGCGATCGCATTGGAGCCGGTCAACAGGTGAGCGAGTCGGACCGTTGTCGGGTACTGATCGCGAAAGAACCGATCGAACGAACTCGGCTCGCGAGCGTGTCCGTCTTCCGCCGCCGACCGCGGATCTTCACAAGGAATCGTCACATCCTTCTACACACCAGCCATCCCACCGAGGTTCCATCGACCGCGCGAACTCTGTCCGGTTGCTGCTGCTGCGAGGGCTTCCGGCCGCTCAGGTTGACGTGTGGTTCGACGAAGCCGGCGTGCGTCAGCCAGGGGTTGTGGACCATGCCGGTCGATACGACCATGCGGCTCGAACGGGCTGGCAGCAGACGTTCCGTTCAGCACCGATCGCGATCGCCGGGGCGATGACGGTTCCGTCGATCCAGACGATCGGGAAGTCGTGAACCGGACCGTCGATGGCGGCACCGGCAGGCCGCGGCATCGGCTCACTGGTCGTCCACGTGTCGGTCTCCGGATCGAACATGACGAGTCGTCCGTCGGCGCTGAGGTAGATGACGTGATCACCGGTCCAGGTCATCGGATACCTGAAGCCACCTCGGACGTCGACCGGCGCGTCGGCCATGATGGTGTGCCTGCTGTTGGCGGGGTCGACGCGAACGGCAAGGTGTTGGGAGTCACCGTCCGAGCATGGCCCTCCGATGACGAGGAACGTGCCGTCGCCGAGCCCCGCGACCGCGCTCGGCGCCCACGCGCCATCGGGATGGGCCACGTCGTCGATCGTGCGCCATGTTCGGGTCGTGGTG